>CAZVNK010000149.1:2217-6697 GCA_964628115.1 uncultured Ignavibacteriaceae bacterium
GTTGGCCAATCATATGCGTTGGGATATGTTCGAGAGTGTGAGAACGAATATGATATCGACGAGGCAAGAAATCTGATCAGCAGCTTCCCCGGCGTGGTTTATCTGCTGGCCGAGATGCTTGGTCTTTCACCGCCCGAAAACGGTTTTCTGCTGTCGAATTCCACGGCACTGGTGTCGATTATGGCGATGGATGTCTGGATGTCGGTCGGGTATTATATGTTGTTGTTTCTGGCTGGATTGAAATCGATCCCGAAAGAGTTATATGAAGCGGCCGAAGTCGCCGGAGCCGGCACCTGGAGGAAATTCCGTTCGATCACGCTTCCCCTGCTTAAGCCGGTGGCGTTGTTTATTCTGGTGATCAACACGATCAAATCGTTCCAGGTATTCGTCGAGATATTCGTGATGACCAAAGGCAAGTACGGCACGTCGACGTCGGTATTTTTCATATATGAGACCGGCCTGAATCGGTTCGAGTTCGGCTACGCCTCGGCGGCGGCCTATGTGCTGTTTCTCATCATTGCGATATTCTCACTGGCGCAGTTTCGCCTGTTTCGTCAGAGGTCGCAATGGTAAGAGTCATAAAATACGCGGTGTTAATTGCCATACTGGCGATAATGATTTTTCCGCTGGTGTGGATGTTCCGGGTGTCGCTACTGCCGCCATCGGGGGGGCAGTCGCTCGGGGACTTTTTCTCGCCGTTGTTCACACTTGGTATCTATTGCGACATATTCACATCGGGCAATATGCTCAGGTATTTCATTAACTCCGCACTGGTCGGTCTGATCGTGACCGTCGGCAATATCTTCTTCTGTTTCATGGTGGGATATGCGCTTTCGCGTTATCGCTTTATCGGGCGTTCATTCTGGTTTTATTCGCTGGTGTTCGTATTGATGATCCCGGCGCATATTATTATCATTCCGCTGTATTTGATTATTCATCATCTGGGTATGTACGACACCTATGCGGCGCTGATTCTACCGTTTCTGGTCAATCCGATCGGCATTTTTCTGGTCAAGCAATATATCGACTCCCTGCCGTCGGCGGTGGAGGAAGCGGCTCGCATGGACGGCGCGGGCGAGTTGCGGATTTTATTCCGTATCGTGATGCCGTTGTGCAAACCGGCGCTGGCGGTGCTGGCGATTCAGGTCTTTCTGACCAACTGGAATTCGTTTCTCTTTCCGTTCATTCTGACCAGTTCCGAATCGGTGCGCACGCTTCCGGTGGGACTGGCGCTTTATCAGGGCCATCAGGCGATCGACTGGCCGCATCTTATGGCGGGATCATCACTTGCGGTGATTCCGGTATTGATAATCTTTCTCTTTTTCCAACGGCATATCGTCTCGGGAATCACCGCCGGAGCGATCAAGCAATAGTCGGCTTTTTCTTTTTTGCCTTGACATATCCATGTTCTCTGCTTTAATATGGAACAAAATATCGCCAACTTACACTTAACGGATGGAGGATGAATGAGACTGAAAGTCTTACTGCTGTTTGCCGTGATGACCGCATTCCTGATTGCCGGGTGCGCCAGCAAAGGGTATGTCGACCAGAAAATCGCCGAAATGCAGGCCGGTGTCGATGCCGATCTGAACACCATGAAGGCGCAGTCGTCGATGAATGCCGAGGAAATTAAGCAACTCAAGACGCTGGCCAATGAAATTTCCGGCAAGGCCGAAATGGCGCTCAATGAAGCCAAGGGCTTTGAGAATTACCAGGTAATCTGGGAAGGCGTCGTCAATTTCGATTTTGACAGCTATGACTTGCCCCAAACCGCCAAGGACAATCTCGAGGAGTTGGGCCAGAAAATGATCGACTATCCGCGCTCGTTGTTGGAGCTGGCGGGACACACCGATCAGACCGGCTCGGCCGCCTACAATATCGAGTTGGGCCGTATGCGCGCCGAAGCGGTCAAGAAATATCTGGTCGATCAGTACGCCGTTGCGCTGTATCGGATGTTTACGGTCAGTCATGGAGAGACGCGACCGGTGGCGATGCCCGATGAACGTAATGCCAACACCAAAAATCGCCGGGTGGTTCTGAAACTGTACGGAAAATTATAAAACGGCAAAGTTTTATTCATGGCGGGATGCAAACCAACATCCCGCCTTTTTTTATCGCCGATAAGACTCGGCGATTTTAATTGGCGATAGAATCTTGACCTTGACGGATATTATGCGTACACTAACCAAATGCCTGTAATCGTCTCAGAAGGAGTATGAGAAGATGAAAAAAGTTGGTGTGGTTCTGGCGGGGTGCGGAGTCTATGACGGATCGGAGATCCATGAAGCCGTTCTGACCCTGCTGTACCTCGATCAGGCCGGCGCGGAGATTCACTGCTTCGCTCCCGACAAGGAACAAATGCACGTGGTCAATCATCTTACGGGGCAACCCGCAGAGGGCGAAAAACGCAACGTGCTGACCGAGTCGGCGCGAATCGCCAGAGGCGAAATCAAGCCGTTGTCGGAGATGAAGCTCGATCAACTCGACGCGGTTATCTTTCCCGGCGGATTCGGCGCGGCCAAGAATTTGTGTACGTTTGCGGTCGACGGTCCCGCCTGTGACATCGATCCCGACGTGATCGGCCTAATCGGCGACGCGCTCGCGAAGAAAAAGACGGTCGGCGCGATATGTATCTCCCCGGTCGTGGTGGCCCGGGCATTGAAGGACAGCGGCGAAAATCCGGAACTGACCATCGGGCAGGATCAGGGAACCAACGAAGCCCTGACGGCGCTGAAGGCCAGGCCGGTCAATGCCAGAGTCGATGAAATCGTGGTCGACGAAAAGCATAAAATCGTCACCACGCCGGCCTATATGCTCGGCCCCCGGATTGCCGACGTCGCCGCAGGTATCGAAAAATTGGTCAGGAAAGTCGTTGAAATAGCATAGACGAATTGAAACATAAGGCCCGGTGGCATGCCCGGCCGAACTTACGGGAAAGGAATTGAGATGAAACGGTCAACCATCATTGCCATTCTTACGGTCGTAGCGATGGCTCTACTGGCGGGATGTTCGGGTGAACCGGTTGCAAAAAGCGGTGATACGGTTAAGGTTAAATATAAAGTCAGCCTTGAAGACGGCGTGGTGGTCGACTCCTCGGCCACGGAAGAACCCCTGGAATTCACGCTCGGTTCCGGACAGATCATTCCCGGCGTCGAAAACGCCGTTGTCGGCATGAAAGTCGGTGACGCGGATACGGTCACGGTGATTCCCGAAGAGGCCTATGGCCCGCATCGTGATGACATGATCGGACAGGTCAAACGTACCGATTTTCCTCCCGAGATGGAGCTTTCGATTGGTCAGCAACTATCCATGCCGCAATCGAACGGCGGCTTTTTGCCGGTTACCATTATTGCCATGGATGACACCACGGTAACGCTGGATGCCAATCATCCGCTGGCCGGAAAAACGCTGACGTTTGAACTGGAGTTGAAGGAAATCGTTGCGCCGATGCCGTAAGGCCGCGCTATTTGAATAGAAATTCTACTCCCGCCGTTTCGAAGCGGGAGCGAACCCGGATAGTGTCGGGATACATCGTCCAGGTTTCGGAATATACCAACGGCAGAAGGGATCCCGGATCCTGACTGCCGTTTTCATTGCGATCCAGATATCCGCGTAACAGATATTTTCCCGGCGGCAGTGAAAACGTGAATGATTCGCCGGGAATCATCCGTTCGAAATCTCTTTGCAGGTCGGTATTGGTGAACGTGAGATACACCATGCCGGATGAATCCATGCCGGGCGAGAATGAGACGTCCCCCGAAATAAAGCCCAGTGAGTCGTCGTCGAAGGTCTGAAACTGAAACTGCGCGATGGAATCTCCCGCAATATTGCCATTGAGATCAGCCAGCAATTTCTGGTCGATATTGATCAGGTTGGAAATCCCCGAACGAAGTTCGTGGACGTATACATCAAGCGTCAGAGGATCGGGGTACCGATACGAAAGCGCATAGATATTTGCGGTGTCGTAGAATATTTTGACCAGGCTGTCTCCGGCCAGTCTTTGATCGATCGGTTCGGAAAATCCCAAGCTGATCACGCTGTCGGCGACAAACACGGTGCGTTTGTCGTGGGACACGCGCTCGATTATCGGCGGGGTTTGATCGAGTCCGGTTTCGACGGTGAATGTCGGGCCGGCAATCACATCGACACTGTCGTTTTTTGTGTTAAGCAGTTCATTGTCGATCTCCAGCGTGTACGTTCCGTCGGCAGGCAATGCAAACCACAGGTGCACGGTTGATATCGGTTCCTCCCCGCGTTCCCTCAGGCATATCGGCGTGAGGCGCGGTCGGATGGAATCATCCGGCACCAGCCGTATCCGATCCCGATTGGCCGTCAGAACGTCGGGAATCACTTGCGCTGAGAATTTCACTTTTATCAGACGGTCGGTGGTCGGCGTGACCGAGATGATCGACACGGTGACGGAGTCGTATTCGGTCAGACTGAAATTGATGTTTTCCCGAGCGGACTGCTAGTAAACCGC
>CAZVNK010000149.1:6731-6969 GCA_964628115.1 uncultured Ignavibacteriaceae bacterium
GTCGCCCATATTATTTATGGAGAACATTAGCCAACGGTAGGAACCGTCGGAGCCTGACTGGGTGAGATAGGGCGGATACAGCGAATCGAATATGGTCGTGCTGTCGGGAACGGCAAAATCATATAATCCAATAGTCACATTGGCGCGGGGCTGATTATCCTGCATGACCAGACCGGAGATACTTCCCTGATCGATACGCTCGCCGGTGGAAAAAGCAAAGGTGTAAGAACTATCCATC
>CAZVNK010000150.1:0-6953 GCA_964628115.1 uncultured Ignavibacteriaceae bacterium
TATATCTTTTAATTCCGGGATATCGCTTGAAGTAAGTCTCAATAAATTCTTTCGACTGAGTAACGTCGAGTTCGGTCTGTTGCGAAAGACCGAACGCGGTCACGCCATAGATAATGGCGAAATTGGCGGTCTTGGCCGAACGTCGCATCTCGGGAGTGACTTCCAGCGGGCTGACCCCGAACACGTCGGCGGCGGTGCGGGTGTGAATATCCTCCTGTTGCCGAAACGCGGTAATGAGCGCCTTGTCTTCGGAGAAATGCGCCAGAATACGCAATTCGACCTGCGAATAGTCCGCGGCCAGTATGCGATGATGTTTATCGGTCGGGATAAACGCCTTGCGGATGCGTCGTCCGATTTCAGTGCGAATCGGGATGTTTTGCAAATTGGGATCGGTCGACGAAAGGCGCCCGGTGGCGGCGATTGCCTGATTGAACGAGGTGTGCACCCTTCCGCTTTCCTTATTGATCAATCTCGGGATGGCGTCGATATACGTGTTTTGCAATTTGTTTAGTTGGCGGTATTCCAGAATGAGTTTTGGCAGGTCGTGGATTTTGGCGAGGTCCTCGAGAACGCGCACATCCGTGGAATAGCCGGTTTTCTTGGCGGTTTTTCCCTTTGTCGGCAATTTTAATTCCTCGAAGAGGATTTTTGCCAGTTGCTGGGTGGAGTTGATATTGAATTCCTGTCCGGCCTCAGTGTAGATGTCTTTCGTCAGCTTTTCCAGCAGTCCGTCCATTTCTTTGGACATTTCGGCCAGATAGTCAGCATCGACTTTGACACCGTTTTCCTCCATGCGGCAGAGTACCGGAATCAACGGCAGTTCGACATTGTAGTACAGGTTTTCCAATTTCAGGTCGGTGATTTTCGGGGCCAGCGCGCCGCGCAGACGGTAGGTGTAGTCGGCGTCCTCGGCGGCGTAAAAAGTCGCCCGGTCGATATCGACCTCGGCGAACGACATCTGCTTTTTGCCGCTTCCGATCAGATCGGAGATGGGTTGCATGCGATAATTGAAGTATTCGAATGCGAGAGCATCGAGACCGTTGCCCCGTCCGGACGGATTGATGATATACGACGCCAGCATGGTATCGAAACCGACGGGATCGAGTTCGAATCCGGCGCGATGCAGAATTTCCAGATCATATTTGATATTCTGTCCGAATTTCTGTACTTTTTTATTCAGGAACAGCTTTGACAGCGGCTTTTTCGCTTTGTCGAGCGGAAGATTACGATCGGTATCACTATGCCGAAACGGCAGATAATACGCCTTGCCGGCTGTGGCGCACAGTGATATGCCGACCAGTTCGGCGGAGAACGGATCGAGTGAGGTGGTTTCGGTGTCGACGGCTATTTCCTTTTTGGCCGATAGTTCTTCGATCAGCTTTTCCAATTGTTGGATATCGGAAATACAGGTGTAATCGGCTTTGGCGTTGGATGGCACTTTGTCTTTGTCGGTGCTATCGAGTTTGAGATCAAGCTCGCCGGTTTGTTTTGCCAAATCCTCCAGAAGGTTGACGAATTCCATTTCGAGAAAGAGCTTTTTGGCCTTGGCGAAGTCGATCTCGCCGCGTTTCATGTCTCGAAGATCGAATTCAATCGGGACGGCGGTATCGATGGTCACCAGTTTTCGGGACAGCTCGGCTTTGTCGATATTTTCGCTGACTTTTTTTCGCGCCGATTTCGCTTTGATTTTTTCCGGCGCGGCGAGAATGCTGTCCAGATCACCGAATTGCTCCAGCAGGGTCTTGGCGGTTTTGGGACCGATGCCGGGCACGCCGGGAACGTTGTCGGACGAGTCGCCCATCAACGCCAGCATGTCGATCACCCGCTCCGGCGGAACGCCGAATTTTACCGCGACGCCATCGGGATCGAGTTTTTCCGGCGGATTGTTTCCTTTTTGGGGATTGTAAACGCGGACGCGATCGGTGACAAGCTGGAAGAAATCCTTGTCGCCGGTCACCAGCCAGACGTCCATGCCGCGTTTCTCCCCTTCTTTGGCGAGCGTACCGATAATATCGTCGGCTTCGTACCCCTCTTTTTCCAGGCAGGGCAGGTTGAGCGCGTCGGCGGCCTCGCGAATGCGCGGAAGCTGGACGACCAACTCCTCGGGCATTTTTTCGCGGGTGGCTTTGTACTCCTCGTACATTTTATGCCGAAAGGTGGGCGCCTTGGTGTCGAAGACGACGGCCATGTAATCGGGGTTTTCATCCCTGATTATTTTCAACAGAGAATTGACAAAGCCGTACGTGGCCGAGGTGTTCTCGCCCTTGGAATTGAACAGCGGGTTTCGGATGAAGGCGAAATAGGCGCGGTAAAAGATCGCCGAACCGTCGACCAGAAATAAAGTCTTGTCTTTCATCTATACAGCCCCCTGGTTTCCACGAAACGACGCACGTCGTCCGGTAATAGATAACGAATGGAATATTTCGCGGCGATACGTTCGCGGATGGCGGTCGATGAGATTTCAATCAACGGCATGGGAAAAATGGTGATAAGATCGTACCATGCCGATTGTACCAGAGACGAATCGTTTCCGGGACGTTGTCCGACGAGGATTTTGACCCGTTCGACCAGCTCCTTCGGTTTGTGCCAGGTATCGAAAATGGCGATGTTATCCGCGCCGAGAATGAGATGCCAATCGGGTTCGGGATAGGTTTGTTTGAGATAGTCGACCACCGCCAGCGTGTATCCCGGCGACGCCAGATTCTTTTCCATGTCGGAAAAGACGAAACGGTCGTTTCCTTCGATGGCCAGTTTGACCATAGTGCAACGATCTTCAAACGAAGCGATCGGTTTGGCGGAGCGATGCGGGGGATCGAGGCTCGGCACGAACAGAACACCGTCCAGACCACAGGTCTGACGGGCCGATTCGGCCAGAATCAAATGACCGTAATGCACGGGATCGAAAATCCCGCCCATAATCCCCCATTTTCCGGGCCGTTCAGGAGTCGTCGCCGGCGACATCGGACGTTTCCAGTTTTTCCGACATTTTTTTAAGATATTCGTTGGCGTCCGGAATCAACTCATTGTTTCCATAGATATTGATAAACTGGTTGAAACGCTCGGACGCGGCAACGTAGTCTTTTTGTTTGTATTCGATTTCGGCCAGTTTGAACAGCGCTTTGGGGGCGTATTCGGTACCGGTGTATTCATCGATAACGAATTGGAAATATATTTTCGCGGCTTTATAATCGAGGATTTTGAAGTACAACACGCCGTTTTCGTATTCTTTTCTGGCCAGTTTGGTTTGAGCCTCGGTAATCATGGTGCGGGCTTCTTCGACCAGCGGCGAATCGGGATTGTCCAGAATGAAATTATTGAGTGCGGTGATGGCGCGTTTTATGTCTTCCTGATCCAGCCCATAGTGCCCGGGAGTGTTTTTCACGTAGCACACACCGGCCATGTACTGAGCATCATCACTCAATTCGGATTGCGGGTAGCTGTTTACCAGACGTTGAAACTCGATCGCGGCGAGTTCATAATCCCCGTTTCCATAATAGGAATGGGCCAGAAAGTACTGGGCGGAGTCGATAAAATCGGCACCGGGGAAATTGTATACCAACACCTGAAAATCCTCGGTGGCGTTGAGGAATTTCCCTTTCTCATAGTTTTTCATTGCCCGGTCGTACTGGACACGGGCGCTTTCCGAGGCTTTGGTCTTGCTTCCACCGCATCCGAACGACATCGTCAGCGCGGCCATGACCAACAGGGCGATAATGATATGTATGTATTTCAAATCCGGTATTTCTCCTTTAGCATTTCATAGTTGCCCATAACTTTGTTTAAAAACGATTTCGGGAGGGGTTTGTTCAGTCGCACCCGGCTTCGGAGCGCGGTTTCCCCCAGATTATACGAAACGATCGCCTGACGCACGTCTTTGAACTTGAGAATCATCTCGAACAGATGCAGAGAACCCATCTGGATATTCAAATCCGGCTGGAACAGCGTCTGTGAACCCTCCCAATCGACACCCATTTTGTCGGCCAGCGAGCGCCCCACGAACGGCCTGATCTGCATCAGTCCCCGCGCACCCACGGACGAGACCTGCCCGCGTTTGAACGACGATTCGGTCAGGATCACCGCCATCAGAAACATCGGGTCATAGTCGAATTTCCGGCATTCGGAAGAGATGACATTGACCAATTCGGCTTTTTCCTCATCGGAGAATCCGATCTGGAAATCCTCGATCACCTGGAGGATTTGCAGTTTTTCCTCCAGTTCGCTGATTCGCTTGCGCTGGAATTCAATCTGTTTTTCGAGATCGAATTTATCCTGCACCAGAATGATGATAAACACCGACTGAGACAGGTAAATCAGCACGAACAACAAAGCCAGTGGTTTCGAGAGAAACAGTCCGAGTCTGTCCAGTTTCAGGGTCGTCATAAGTCTTTTTTTCCGGCAATCAAGTCATATCCCTCGGCCATAGTGATCTCGACGTCAAGCATATCGCCGACAGCGAGTGATCTTCCGTAAATGAACACGGTCTGATCGATCTCCGGGCAGTCGCCCCGGGTTCTTCCGACGGCGGAATTCCGGTGGTCGGACTGGTCAATTATAACGTGTTGAGTGCCACCGATCAAGGCAATATTTTTCCGGAAGGCGATCTCCTGTTGAAGCATCATCAGGCGGTCGCGACGTTCTTCGGCGAGTTTTTCCGGTATTTGCTCGTCAAAACCAGCGGCGGCGGTGTTCTCTTCGCATGAATAGGCAAAAACGCCCAAACGGTCGAATTCGATATCGGCAATAAAATCTTCCAACTCCTCGAATTCGGCATCGGTTTCGCCGGGGAATCCTGAAATGAAGGTCGTGCGGATAATATTTTCCGATGAGGCGTTGCGAATGGTATCGATCAAACGTTCGATTCGATCACGGGTAATGCGCCGGTTCATCTTTTTCAGGATACGGTCGTTGACATGCTGAAGCGGCATATCGAAATACCCCAGGACTT
The DNA here is from genome assembly GCA_964628115.1 of uncultured Ignavibacteriaceae bacterium. Taxonomy (GTDB): domain Bacteria; phylum Zixibacteria; class MSB-5A5; order GN15; family PGXB01; genus JAFGAL01. Next base: position 4,946 of record CAZVNK010000150.1, read on the forward strand.
TCTCGGATGCGGTCATGTACGCGATCAACTCATCGGTAAGCGATTCGGGATGCAAATACATCAGGCGAATCCATGCGATTCCATCGACATCTTCCAGCGCACGGAGTAAGTCAATGACGGAAACATCATCGCGATCCCGACCGTAAGCGGTTCCCTCCTGTGATACGAGGATCAATTCCTTTTTGCCGTTTTCCGCCAGAAGCCGCGTTTCAGATACGATTTCATCCAGAGGTCGACTGCGGTATCGTCCGCGAATCAGCGGAATTGCGCAGTAGGAACAGAAACGGTCGCATCCGTCTGAAATTTTCAGATAGTCATAGGGAAAGTCATTGTCGACAAACCGTTTGGTTCCTGCGATATAGCCGGAATCGACCGCCTTTCCGAGGTTTTTCCCGAGAGTGATGGCCGAGTCGGTGCTTATGGCCTGCCGCAGTTGTTCGAGTTGGCCGATGCCGAAGATGCCGTCGACACCATCGATCTCTTTCATAATCTCCGAACCGTAACGTTGAGAGAGACACCCGGTGATGTACAGACGAAAGATTGCACCGGCTTTGCGGAGTTTTTCATAGTGCAGGATTTCTCCGATGGATTCCTCCTTGGCGGGAAGAATAAAACCGCAGGTATTGACAATCACGGTATCGGCGGCGGTATCACTGGCGACGCGCTCATGTCCGTCGGCGATCAACATGCCGGAAATGTAGTCGGCATCCACGTCGTTTTTGGGACATCCCAATTTTTTTATATAGAATTTCATTCGGATCAGGGCATTACGATGATTTCAGTCGAGTCCGGCAGGTCGATATGATACAGGCTGTCGGTAACAACGCTATCGCAGTGTTGACCCTGGATCATGACGGTATTGAGATCATTGTTGAGATCATAGTAGCTGATGCGTGATAACGAGTCGCCGGCGAGACACAGGGTCAATGAATCGGGCAAGGAGCCGTTGTCATTGCCCAGGCGGCGCAGGATATAGATGGAATCCTGACGTATCGGCGCGGCGGTATAATGTCGGTCGAGATTCTTTATGAATGAGAGTTCGCTTTCAAACCATTCGTCGTCATCGAGGCAATCTTTGGTGGCCTGATTGTTTTCGGCGGAGTATTCCCAGATACAACGGCCGTCGAACAAGTAGATATCATCGAGAATTCGCGCATGATAGCGTCCATCGGCGGCGATATGGATTTTACCGTCGGTGCTGTCAACGGTGCCGAACATGTCGGAGTCGACGGTTATCAGGACGTCCAGCGTAATCTGGGCGGCGTCGGCGAAACGTGTTTTCAATTCGTTATAGGCATCACCCGCCGTCGCCGCGACGGGAATGATGAGCAGAAGGACGATTATTATTGTCTGTTTCATGAGTGGTTTTACACCGCAGATCGTCAGGAGTTCAAATCGGTCAATGAGCGCGACGTCATCATTTGTTCCAGATAGGCTTTGTCGACCAGTACTTCGCGGGCCTTGCTTCCGTCGTAGGCCGAAACAATACCGGCGGCCTCCAGCTTGTCGATCAACCGCGCCGCGCGCTGATAGCCGATTCCCAGCGTGCGCTGAAGCAGTGAGACCGATCCCTGTTTGTGCCTGACCACGGTCTGGGCCGCCTCGACGAAGATCGGATCATCGAGATCGAGCGCGTCTTCGACCTCTTCCGCATCCTCATCGGGTTCGGATTCCACCTTGACCATTTGCGGGAATTGATCGGTGATGAATTTGACCAGCCCTTCGGTTTCCTGCCCGGTAAGATACGGCCCGTGCAGGCGAACCGGCTCCGGCTGGCCGGAGGCCAGATAGAGCATATCGCCGTTGCCGAGCAGTTTTTCGGCGCCGTTGCCGTCGAGAATGGTGCGCGAGTCGATCCGGGAAGCGACCTGGAAAGCTATTCGCGCGGGGAAATTGGCCTTGATCAGGCCGGTGATAACGTCTACCGACGGGCGCTGAGTGGCCAGAATCAAGTGAATGCCGACGGCGCGGGCCATCGACGCCATCCGCAAGAGCAGCATTGCAATGC
>CAZVNK010000151.1:0-3081 GCA_964628115.1 uncultured Ignavibacteriaceae bacterium
AACTGTGGCGCCATAACCGTCCTGGTTGACATCTGAAATCAAATACTGCTTTGGTGTCAATGGATACAACGTGGGATTGATAAAGTAATTGGTAAAATACACCGCATCGGCAATCTCATAGGAAATGCCGTTCAAATTGATATCGCCAAGCTGGGATTCAGGATTCTTTTCGATTCGGACATAGCCGCCGGAGAACTGAATCATGTCCTGACTGATCGGATTTCCACCCGCCGATGTCATCGTATTGTCGGTCAGGAAAAGAATATCCCGGAAAGAAAAAGTGACCGGGATGGCATATCCGGCAAACAAAGAGTTATTGATGATATAAAATTTCAGAGCCACAATCGGACCGTCTCCGACGGCAAGATCGTCGGCATGGAAACCGTCATCAACGTCGGCAATACCGATCAATCTGACGTCACCGTCGATATTGTTTTCATCAAGATGATACGTGAAATATTCAAAATCCTCGCAACGCGTTCCGTCCACGCCTAACGTGGCCAGTGTCAACGCGGTATAGTCATAATTTACCAGCAGATTAAATCCCGAAACCGCTTCGAGATTATCAAGCAAAACATTGACCGTGACCAATTCCCCCGGGTAACCTGAGGTCGTGTCGACAGACAGGGCATACACCGTGGTCTGCGCCACATCAATAACCATCATGGCCGTATCGGCGGCTCCATACTTGTCAAACAAAGCAACTTTAGCGGTGTGATAACCGGAATCGGCAAAAGCCGTTGACCAGTTCACCTGAACCCGTTCTCCCAGGTCAGGCTCCGCTCCCCCCGGCATATCAAGAATTTCCCAGGAGATCGGATCATGATCCGGATCAGAACCGGCAAAAGAAAATGAGATTTTCTCGCCGGACTGGCCGCTGACTGTGTCAACTGCCGAAATCTCCGGCTTGCGATTGCGGTTAATGACAAAAATCTCCGTCTCGACCCGGCTGGACGCCGCGCCGTCGCTTGCCCAAACGGCAAGCGTAAACGGTGATCCTTCAAAGGAATTGGGGCCGGTGTAATCCGGACGCCATTCCAGACAAGCGGTTCCGTCACCGTTGTCGGTAAATTCAGCGTTATCGGGACGCTCGGCGGTCCAAAGCGACACAGGGTCACCGTCACCGTCAACTGCCGCGATATTCACCTTAAGTAGTTCACCTTCAACTACATAAAGTCGCGACAGGGGCGTAATTGCGGGAGTGCTGTTGGCATCGGCCCAGACTGCCTGGAAGCCGGTTGCACACAAACCCGCAGTAATTAACCCGATAACAATTAAGTTTCTGATTTTCAATAACATACCCATTTTGACTATTATCCTCACCTAATCTGAGCAATAAACAGACCAAAAACATTCAAATGATGCATCGCTTGTTCGGTCAACAGTCATTGCCGTTTATACTCGTACCCATCCCATCATCAATTCATCGAGAGTCCCATTACCTGTTGGTATCCAATGGGATACAAATTATACCGTTTTCAATTCCGTTTGTTAACTATTGAGCCGTGAAATACTCCCGGATTTTAACGTATTGCTTTTTAATATGGCGGGTATGTAAGGGCGAAATTTTAGTACTTGATTTACCGGAAAGATGCAAAAGACTGCATTGAGTGAGGCGGCGATCCCTGCCTCCTGAAAAACAAAAAAACCCTGAGCCTTTTCTCCTCCTATGTGGTTGGTTTTCAGGGCCATAGCATTCCTGTTCTCAAGTTTTCCGTTCGCTTAGCGTATTCGTTATCAAAAACTCGGGGTAGTTACTCCTTTTTTATTCCCCACAGGGAGGATAAACCTCCCTGTGAGAAAAGTATAGGTATGCTGTTACTTCAGCAGAACCATCTTCTTGGTCACGGACTGGTTATCAGCTTCCACTTTGTAGAAGTAAATACCAGAAGCATTGTTACCAGCATCCCAGGTTACGGTCTGCAGGCCAACGCCATTACCGTTAATCGTTTCGACCGTCTGGCCGGCAACGTTGAAGATCGTCACGGTCCAGTCGCTCTGAGAGGGCAGACTGAATTCCATGGTCGTCGCCGGGTTGAACGGGTTCGGGTAGTTCTGGTTAACCGTGAACTCGGTCGGAAGAACGTCTACCTTGTAGGCGCTACCGTTGTAGTCCACAGCATCAATCGAGACCAGCTTGCCGTCGGAAACGAGGACATTGCCCGAAACAACTTCGTTGCCGATGTTGTAAACGAGAGCCTTCGTCATACCGTCAACCATTCCAACCTTCAGATCCATCGCAACGCCCGGAGCGAGCGCAACGTCGGCATTGCCTTCAAACGTGAACAAAGCCGCACCGATCTCGACGTCGGTCGAAATCATGCCGTTGCCATACGCGAAGGTCGCTTCGGTGGCATACGGGGTCAGCTTGGGATAAGGCAGAGCATCGCCAACGATGATACGAATCAGGTAAACAAGGTCGGCAACCGAAAGAATAACACCGTCGTTATTGACGTCGGTAGCCGCCATCTGACCTTCTTCGTTAATCGTGAAGGCAGGCAGGCCATAGATGAAGTAGTTCGTGAAGACAACCGCGTCGGCGATTTCATTATCGATACCGTTCAGGTTGATGTCGCCGCGAGCATCGATGTCTTCAGCACAGATGATGTCGATGCCGCCACCGTAGAAGTCGATGAACTGTTCCGGGCCCGGCTTGCCGGGTTCTCCGTCAAGACAGCCTTCACCTTCCTGAACACCATAATAAGTCGGGAAGCCCCACTCATAGTTCAGGTCGGTGACGTTAAGATACACACCGGTGCTCACATAGAAGAACACGTCACGGGATACCGCAAGAAGGATTTCCAGCGGATCTGTGGCCGTGGATGAATGATAAGCGATGGTGTTGTCACTGCACTTGGTCCAGAAGAACTTGATCGGCACATACTGGCACTCATACAGCCGGTCATTGCTGACCAGGAAGTCGAGGCTGAACAGTACCATGTCGTCGGGAACCTGAACTTCGAGCGGATGATGCGGGCCGTCGTTCTGCTCGGCCATACCCACCACTTCGAGGAAGCCGGACGGGCAAGCGTTACCGCAGTTGCCGTCAGGACCGAAACGATAGGTGAAATATTCCCACTC
>CAZVNK010000151.1:3181-6914 GCA_964628115.1 uncultured Ignavibacteriaceae bacterium
CCCTGATCATCCGTCCAGCCGGGACATCCGGTGATCGGAATACAGGTCGTGGTGTGGTTGAACGTGTCGGGAAGGACACCATCCCAGGACTCGGCGCTGAAGACATTGATCGAGTTGATCGACGGCAACCAGGAACCGGTCGGGCCAAAGTTGGGATTGATCACCAACGCGCCACCGGTCTCGGTAGCACCACCAGCGTCAACCCAAGTGAGCGGACCGGCATCGCCGTAAATCATCACCGGCCAGCTGTAACCCATGCGGTCGCCTTCACCGTCGGTGTTTTCAGCATAGATCTCAATGTAGGATTGACTGCCACCGATCAAAGACGGTGTGCCAACGTTGTCCCAAGTCGGACCGAATTCTACACGGAAATTAACAGCATTAGCGAGCCCAAAAGAAAGAAGCAAAATGGTAAGTACAAACAAACTGCGTTTCATTTTGTACTCCTGTTTTCTTTCGTTAAACATTATCATATTCATCATATCGATTCTTTGAATCGATCAACCCCCCTCAGGGTTGGGAAATAACGCTTGTTTTATCCGGCGAGAGCCACCTGGCCGTCAAAAACGCCTGAAATCTCCTTTGCGATCTTCATCGAAGATGCAATATTCTTTCTTCTGAGCGTGTGTCAACGATTACCTCTTTAAAAAGTCACCTCCTTTCTTTCCGTTAAATAGGTTCGTAGTATCGCTTCTTAACATAGCGTTTATGTTAAGATCGTTGTATTCGCAAAACATTTTGTTTCCGTTAATTCGTCACGTTTAAAATCCCTCGCAACACGGATCCGGCCCCGGCGGCGTGGAGTAGATATATGAGATCAGGTGCAGAATATCCAACAGATTGATATTCACACCGGGATCCCCGTCGCAATTGCAGTCGGCCATCATCGGATTTTCCGGATCCGGGCCGCCGCTGTAAATATTCGAAATCAAATAGAGAATATCCAGCAGGTTGACGTCGCCGTCGTTGTTGGCGTCGCCGCACACCCCCAACTCAACCTTCAGAGAACCGTCCTTTAAAAACACCACCGACGTATCGAGATGGCCCACCAGGATGGTATCCAGCCCGAACGAATCGGCCGGCCCGGTCGAAACCCGCTTCCAGTTCAAACAGGTAACCGAATCGGCCCAGGCGGTGCATTCCCACCAAAGGGTATCCTCCACCTCCTCCGTAACAATGCCGATACCGTTTCCGTCTTCATCGGAAAAACTGAAATGACTGAGACTGGATGAAATAATTTTTATCTTCACCGTCCGCAAGGTGTCCTCTTCAGAGATATCCTTGATATCCCCCATAATCTTGATCAGTGGAATATCACCATACTGCGGATAGCCGATTCCCGGCACATACGGTGGCATAACCGGCGGCGCATTGCTCGATGCGGTGATTTTGATATCATACCCATAGCCCCCGAGTGAACGCGATTCCACCAGTTCCCATCCTCCAACCAGCGTTCCCACGGTGTCGATATTGCCGGTATAAGCCTCGACCGTATCGATGCCGGTGGAATCATAGCCGGCATGGAAAGTCGAGTCGATACATTCTCCGGCAAGATTGGTGTCAAGACATTCATAATAGCCGAGCATGTATTGCGAGTCAATACACGTCTCCCCGTTCCACTCGGTACAAACCCAGTAATCCGAGGCCGCTACATAACTGGTGCAAACATCCCCGTCGTATTCCGTGCAGGCCCAATAGGTCAGAGTCACGATAGTGTCCAGGTTGGTTTGGAATTCCAACAGATCAGGGTGTTCCAACAACAACCACAATTCGAACGCCGAGACGGTGTCTTCGTAATTTCTCATGTAAATTGAAATGACCGAATTCTGCTGGCCTGACACACCCGAAGTGTCTCCCACCAGAACTTCCAAATCGTAAAACTGAGCCCACCCGGACGGTGCCGTAAATGCAACAGTCAACACAACCGGCAATAATAGCCACCCCATTTTTTTCAGGGAATTGCGACTGAAGGACATTCCATTTCCTCCTTCAACTAAAGGGTGTTAGGTAGTTGTACTATCCCTTAGCTATCAAGCGATAGACTCAGCCTCTAAAAAAGTAGTAGTCCTTTTGGCATATAGCCAGGGCATGTCACTGTTGTTACATCTATCGGCTATATCGTTGCTTTTTTCAGTTTCGTTAACTATTCAACAACCCAGCTACCAAACAGTTACTTTACTTTTTAAGCGGCCCCCCCGGCCACCTTAAATGGAGTAATGTGGTTTTACGACTTTGTACTTGATGTTCGCAAGAAGACCAACAAGCTCACCTTATTACATTGTGAACAAGGTTAAAACTGCAGACATTAACACCTATCATCCAAACGAGAATATACAGTCTAAACCCCATTCTGTCAACAGGAAAATACCGCTTTTTCCTGTAATACCATAAAAAAACATGCCGAAAAATGATGTAAGAATGCGGCTTTATGGAGTTTTGGCGCTGAATGCAATCATTCTCGGTCCTATTTTTCGCAAACGCAATCCCAACGGCCCCTGCGACTCTCATGGCAAATGTCCCCAATCTTAAAATAAAAGAAAAAACCGAAAAATATCGTCAATGGTATTCATCAAAACGGAATCGACCGGTGTGAAAAAGAATGCACGCTTCCCATTTTGCGCAATTGTTTTCAGCATTTCGCGATCACGCAACCTCGGTCGGCCGCCGACAATCCGCCTCCACGGACGATTACCGGGTGAAATTTCCTATTGCCTCAAGACCTTTTATTTTATACCCTACACTGACAATAAATTCAATCCGGAAGCGAGCCGTCGGTATGGCAAAATTGATGTCCAAAAAAACAAGAGAAATCGTCCAGACCACCGCCGTTCTGGTGATCGTGGCGCTACTGCTCACCTTCTACGTCATTTATCCTCTCCTGACAGTTTCTGACATGGCGGCACGAACCGATCGGGAGCGGTTCGACGAACTCGAGGAGGAATTCATACCAGATAACGATCCCTCCTATTTCACCGATCTGGGGCTGACTCCGGACACCATGACCGTGCTCTCCAATGACAATATCCCGCTGGCGGCGCTTTATTTCAGTCCCGATACGGCCCGATATGACAGCGCATTCGGAACCGTCATCCTGCTCCACGGAGCCGACACCAATCGCACCGCGCTGGGCGATCTGGTCGGGCCGCTGATCGATTCCGGACTCGCGGTTCTGCTGTATGACCAGCGCGCCTGCGGACGATCCGGCGGAATTTATCATTTCGGCGGCGACTACGAAGGCGACGATCTGGCCGAAGTGGTGGTCAGGCTCAATTTCCTCGGACGGCTGACTCATCCCGTTATCGCGGTCGGATACGATATCGGCGGCGACGCCATTCTCAAAGCCGAACACGAGGAAACCCGCATCGACTACGGTATTGCGATCGCACCCTAGCTGACCACCGGCAACTGGCTGGAGACCATTCGCAAACGAGACGGCCTGCTGGGTATTCCGCTGGCGGGAATGGTGTATTTTTGGTGGTACCAAAAGCATTCGGGATATCCCTATGGACGCACCGGCCCGGATGATATTCGTCCACCGGAAATCCCAACCCTGGTGCTGATCGAATCCGATCGAATCGACAGTGACGAAGTGCAAAGCCTGAAAGAGAAAGCCCCCGAAAACCTGCTGGAAGTGATGCCGTTACCGGATGCCGACAGCAATGTGACGGCAATCATTCTCAATAAAATCTATAACGCTGAATTTCTCCTTTCTCAACAAGATCTTTTTTTCTGC
>CAZVNK010000152.1:0-6860 GCA_964628115.1 uncultured Ignavibacteriaceae bacterium
ATCTATTACAGTATCTTACTTATCCACTTAACCCGACAGCGCCTCGGCACCGCCGACAATATCCAGCAGTTCTTTGGTGATCGCGGCCTGACGCGCCTTGTTGTACTGCAGAGTCAGGGTGTCGATCATTTCGCCGGCGTTCTTGGTGGCCGATCCCATCGCAATCATCCGCGTCCCGTGTTCCGACGCGAACGAATCGGCCAGGACCGTAATCAGCTTGGTATAGGCATAACGCGGCATCAAATCGGTGAAGATCGCCTCCGGCGTCGGTTCGAAGATGTATTCCTGATGCACGGTCTTCCGCTCGTCGATAGGTCGCCTCGGTGATTTTGTAACGCGTGGTGGAAAGAAACTGCGTGTAAACCAGTTTGATCTCGTCGGTTTCGCCGTTCAGAAAACGATTCGTCAGCAAATCGACCACCTCGCGGGCCTTGTCATAATCCAGGTTGCCGCCCCAGTCGCTGAAGGTTTTGACGATATTCCACGGACGGCGCTTGAAAAAGTCGTACCCCTTGCGTCCGATCAGCACCAGTTCGGTGTTTTCCGGCGATTTGTCCGCCAGCCAGGCATTGGCCTTGCTGATCAGGTTGGAGTTGAACGATCCGCAGAGACCGCGATCCGAGGTCAGCAGTACCAAGGTCTGCTTTTTCACCTCGCGCGTTTCGAAAAAGGGATGCATCAACTCACCACTGGCCGACGCCGAGAGGTGCACCAGAATATGATCCAGTTTCTCCGAGTAGGGACGAACCTGCATGATCTTCATCTGCGCCTTTCGCAGTTTCGCCGCGGCCACCATTTCCATCGCCTTGGTGATCTGGCGGGTCGAGATGACCGAACGAATTCTCTTTTTTACTTGTCGCAGGGTCGGCATACGCTACGCCTTTGCTGTAAACTGCGCCTTGAATTCCTCCGTCGCCTGTTTCAGCTTGGCCACGGTGTTGTCCGAAAGAGCTTTCTCCTTGGCAATCACGGCATCAAGGTCAGGAAATTTCTCATCGCAATATTTAAAAAAGCCCTCTTCAAAATCCACCAGTCGGTTCGTCGGAAGATCATCGAGATATCCGTTGACACCGGTCCAGAGAATCATGACCTGACGCGGCAATTTCATCGGGACATACTGCCCCTGTTTGAGAATCTCCACCATGCGCTCGCCGCGCGTCAACTGCCTCTGCGTGGCGGCGTCGAGATCGGAGCCGAACTGCGCGAATGCCGCCAGCTCGCGATATTGCGCCAGATCGAGTCGCAGGGAACCCGCGACCTTTTTCATCGCCTTGGTCTGCGCGTTACCACCGACACGGGAAACCGAAATACCGACGTTAATGGCCGGGCGAATACCGGAATAGAACAGGTCGCCCTCCAAAAAGATCTGTCCGTCGGTGATCGAAATCACGTTGGTCGGGATATACGCGGAAACGTCGCCGGCCTGCGTTTCGATAATCGGCAATGCGGTCAGTGAACCGCCGCCGAGCTTATCTGACAACTTCGCGGCGCGCTCCAGCAGGCGGGAGTGCAGATAAAACACGTCGCCCGGATACGCCTCACGTCCCGGCGGACGGCGTAACAACAGCGACAACTGACGATAAGCGGTGGCGTGTTTGGACAAATCGTCGTAGACCACCACCACGTGCTTTTTGTTATATAAAAATTCTTCGCCCATGGCGCATCCGGCGTACGGCGCGATAAATTGCAGAGGAGCCGGATCGGAGGCGTTGGCGGCCACCACCGTGGTGAATTCCATGGCGCCGTGTTCTTCCAGCGTCTTCACCACTTTCGCCACGGTCGAGGCTTTCTGACCGACAGCCACGTAGATACAGAAAACGTCGGTGCCCTTCTGGTTGATAATCGTGTCGATGGCCACGGCGGTTTTGCCGGTGCCTCGGTCGCCGATGATCAGCTCACGCTGGCCGCGGCCGATCGGGATCATCGAGTCAATCGCCTTCAAGCCGGTCTGCACCGGTTCCTTTACCGGCTGACGTTGTGTCACGCCCGGCGCCGATCCTTCCAGCAGTCGGAAATTGTCGGTCACAATCGGTCCCTTGCCGTCCAGCGGCTGACCCAGCGGATTGACCACTCGTCCGATCATCGCGTCGCCGACCGGCACCTGCACCACTTTGCCGGTGCGCCGGACGGTGTCGCCCTCTTTCACGGCCGAGGCGTCACCGAAAATCGCCGCGCCGACACTGTCTTCCTCAAGGTTCAGCACCATGCCGATAATGTCGCCGGGAAATTCCACCAGCTCCGACATCATCACGTCTTCCAGGCCCCAAATCCGCGCGATACCGTCGCCAACCTGGAGCACCGTCCCGACGGATTCCATCTCCAGCTTGGTTTCGTATCCTTCAACCTCGCGCTTTATTATTGAGGAAACTTCTTCCGGATTTAAACCCATCGTAAATACCTCTATTCAATAACAGACTTTATATTCGCAACCATCAAACCGTTCCCTTGTACGGTTCTCATCTTTGCCGGCACCGTTTCTTTTCCTCGGCAATCGTCCGTGCTGACCTCGCTGTAACTGACTGTCAAACCCGGTGCACCCGCGCCGGAAACGCGCTTAGTGCACTTTTACCTTCATCAGCCGGTTACGAAGCTGATTCAGCCCGTACCGGATGGAACCGTCGAGAATCTGGTTGTGGAGGATGACAATCATCCCGCCGATAATCGACGGATCGTTTTTTTCCTCGAGCTCGATTTTAAGCGCGGTGCGCGCGGCCAGCCGCTGGATCAATTCCTGCCTCTCGGCGTCGGAAATCTTCACCGCGGTAATGCAGGTAGCCCGGGCAATGCCCTTCTCGGCGCGAACCAGGCGATCGAACTCGTCGATAATTTCCGGCAGATACTTGAGTCGATGCCTCTCGACCAGAAACTGCACGAAATGGTAAAACGGTTTTTCCAGTCGACCGGCAAAGGCCTTTTCGACCAGGTTAAACTTGTCCTCATCGGGGACCTGTGGCGCGGTCATGAAATCCAGAAAGGTCCGGTCTTTTTTCAGATACGCCACCAGTACGTTAAACTGGTCCCAGGCCGCATCGAGCAGATTCTGCTCTTTGGCCAGCTCAAACAGGGCGGATGAGTACTTTTTGGCAACTTGCTGGGCAATCATAGGATTACGCCTTTTCGATGTTGTCTATGAACTTCCCGATCAACTCCCGCTCTTTCTTGTCGTCAAGCTTCTCGTGCAGGATTTTCTCCGCGGCGGTCAGGGTGATGGTAACCATTTCCTCTTTGAGTTGCACCTTGGCCTTGGCGACGTCGCGATCCAACTGCTCGTTGGTGCGATTGATAATCCCGCGCGCTTCTTCCTGAGCGTTCATTTTGATATCGGAGGCAAGCTTGTTGGCCTCGTTCACCGCTTCGGTGATTTTGACGCGCCGCTCCGCCTCGATATTCTTCAGTTTGTTCTCGTACTCCGTCCGCAATTTGTCGGCATCCTGTTTCTTGGTCTCGATGTTGTCGAATTCGTCCTGGATCTTCTGCCGCCGCTCCTCCATCATGGACAACAGCGGCTTCCAGGCGAATTTTTTCAGCAACCAGACCGTAATCAGAAAGCCGATTATGTGAGTTAATACTTGCGCTAGTTCAATGTTCATTAACGATCTCCAACTCTCAGTTGGTGAACCACTTTCCTCAGTTTGCGGACTGTCTTAATTAACCGATCTTGCCCATAAGCAACAGCAGACCGACCAGCGCATAAATGGTCAACGCCTCGATAAATGCGGCACCGATAATCATACCGGTCTGAATCTTACCCGCCGCTTCGGGCTGACGACCCATCGCTTCCATCGCGGAACCTACCGCCTTGCCGAGCCCGAGGCCCGAACCAATCGCCGCGATCGAAACCGCAATCGGCAGTGCAAATGAAAGTGCAGTCTGGAAATCCATCTCATCCTCCAAAAAATTGATACGGTGAAACTCTATCTTCTTTTTTCTTCTCGTTTTTAATGCTCGTCATGCGGCATGACCATCACGAAATAAATCGTCGACAGCATGGTAAACACCAGCGCCTGGATGGTCGAGGTCAGCATGGCCAGCAGAATAAAGGGAATCTGAAACGGAAAGCCGATCGGCGATCCGAATATTCCCATGAACATGATACCCAGTGACACGAACGCCGCGATCAGGATATCCTCCCCGGTGATGTTGCCGAACAGACGAAGCGCCAGTGAAAACGGTTTCGCCAGTTCGCCGACCAGGTGAATCGGGAGGTTGATCGGCGCCAAACACCAGGTGACGGTATCGGTCGGGGAACCCATCAAATGATGCACGTATCCCCACACGCCCAGTCGCCTGATACCGGTGTATTGCACGTACAAAAACACCGTCAGCGCCAAAGCCGCGGTAGTGTTGATCGACGACGTCGAGGATTTAAAGAAGGGAATCAGCCCGAGCAGGTTCATGAACCAGATGTACACGAACAACGTGCCCAGAAACGGCGTGAATTTTTTCGCCTCTTTGCTCCCCATCACCGACTCGATAAGATTATACAATCCTTCGACAATCATCTCCACCAGGTTCTGCAGTCGACCGGGAATCATCTGTCGCTTCCGATACGTAATCATCGCCACCACAATCATGAACAGCGCCACCACTCCGGCGTAAATCAACGCGTCGTAATGGTGCGCGAACGTTTTGTTGATGAAGGTGATCAGGTTGGGAAGTTCGTGCGATTCCTCGCCTCCGTGCCCGCCCTCGGCGGCGTGTTCCGCCCCGTGAGCCGCCGCGTCATGCGTCGCGGTCAGAATGTGATAAAACAGTCTGTTAAACACTCTTCAGGCTTTCTTTTCTATTACTCATATCTACATTATCAAGCTTTAAGATGGTTCGCCCCACCGCCTTGAGTACCATCACCAGCAAAACCACGGAAAATCCGATCAAAAGCAGGATCGGGTTGAAATAGTCGCTGACGACCATGAAATACCCGGAGGCATACAGCAGGGGAAATTTGATAAACATCACCACCAGCGCGGTGGTCTTGTCGACCCCGTCGGGCCGCAGTGCGGAGCGAATCAGTTTTTCGAGAAAATACAGGTTCACCATCCCCCAGACCAGCCCGGTAAACACCGACAGGGCCTCCTGAAATCCATAATAATAGGAGCCGAAAATGATAATCAGCAGGCCGAGTGCGGCCGCCGTTTTGATGGTTCTGGCGATAAACCCGATATCCATTAGCGAATTTAGCCTATTCGTCGCTGTCCTGTTCCGCCCGTTTAATAATACCGTATATCTCTTTTCCCGAGGCGATAAACCCAAAAATCAAAAACACAATCAGTAAATACGGTTCGGTGCCCAGCTTGGAGTCGAGCCAGCGGCCAATAAAAAAGCCGACAACCGGCCCTACGGCCAGAAGAATCGGAATTGTTCCCAACAGACCAAGCTGGCGAATCTCCCTTCGTCCTTTTGCCTTTCGCGGCTTTTCAGGTTCGGGCAAATTTCACCCATCACTCATGTGTTTTAAAGCTCCAAATATAAGGCTCCGAACAGAATTGTCAAGAGCTTTTAAAAATAAAAAGTGAAAAATTTCACGATATAGCCCGTAATTCACAACTATCAACACGGCAAGAAGATAAGAAAAACAGCCGTTTTCACACGGTTTCTTTTAGAAGAATATCAACTCTTTTCGGTAAATCAAAAATAAAAAAACAAAAATATGTTTTTATATATTTTATAATCGTCTGAACACCGGAAACCCGGATTTCGTCGATTCGTATATAACTATGAGATCACTCACTCTCTTTGACATCGAATTACAATCCACGCCGCGACACATTAATATTTAGGAGGCCGAGATGTTTCGCGCTTGCCTGTTTTGCATAACCGCCATGATTGCGGTTACCGTCGTATTTTCCATAACTATGGCCGGACAAGACGCTTACGGGGCGAATATAACCTGCGGCGATGTCAATCTTGATAATGATATCAATCTGCTCGACATTCTGGAAACCATCTCTTTTGTCTATGGCAACGGGATGCCGTCGGAAAATCCCTGGGCGATGGATGTCAACGACTGCGACGATGCGGTTAATCTGTTGGATATCATGCACTTGATCGACAGGATTTACTGCGAAGGCCCTCCGCCGGTCAGTTGCGAACAATCCGGGTATTTTGCCATGGAAGCCAAATACGATTATATTGTCACCTGTCAATACGGCGGGGGGATTTTCCCGGTGGCGATCAATGTCGATCCTGATTTTTCCGGCTATGCCGAGATCACCCTTGACGCCGCCCCGGATTTGCATGCCAAAGCGTGGCCTCAGACGGTCACGTCATTCTGGCCGTTCACTGAAATCACGATTCGTCCCGATTCACCCGCCGTTATCCGGCTCGACACGATTTGGGTCACCGCGACTCATCTTGACAGTTCGGTCACGATCCCGCTGGAGGTGGATATGAACGGATTCCCCGGTGGCGATCCCGAACATACGCTGGTTCCAAAAGAGCAATTGGTTGACTGGCTGGAAACCGAGCATCCGGAATTCGGGTCATTCGATGGGTTGCCGTGGTACGGGTACGTAACATATCCCGGCATACTGGTGGTCGAACACTGGACGTATATCTATGATGAGTGGGAGATGCGCATTTGCTTCCATGTCATGATTCCACCGTACGACTGGTCGATGATCTGGCTACGCAGGCGTGGTGAGCTGGAACCGCGGATTGCGGCCAGGAGGGAAAACACGGGGAGTACGTATGAAATCCATGAAATCCCGGTTGATGAGTATCCGTCGTTTTATGGGTATTGATCGTGTCAAAAAAGGCGAACTTATCAGGGATTAGCAAGAATATCTATTGATGCGTTACTGTCATAGCTCTCTATAAACTGGTTCAATGTGTTTTTAATATTATTAACTGCATCTTCTCGC
>CAZVNK010000153.1:0-6851 GCA_964628115.1 uncultured Ignavibacteriaceae bacterium
TCCTCCTCCTCGTTATATGCATCGGCGTATATTTCCCAGGTAATCTCACTCAGGCATCCCCAGTCAAGTGATCGCGGTTCGAGAAGAAATCCCGCGTTACCATCGTCGTCGGTGGTGAAAGTCGTGAAATGACGGCTTTCGCCGGTTCGCCACAATCGCACCGGGATACCCGGTTTTGGCGTTCCGGACGGAGCCGTTACCACCACGTTCAGACTGCAAACAAAGCTGTAAGGATCGGCGTACACTTCATCCTGATCGAGTGCAATACGGTGAATGGTCGTCCCCGCCGGGGCGGACAGGGTGACCGTCAGGTCATTGTTGCAACAATCATCGCGCCAGGCGGTTACCTGTTGAAGATACGCCGCGTCAACCACCAGCCCGGACGTGACCACATATCCCTGATCACCGAAAGACAGCACGTCTTCAAGTACGTCCTCGCCGTCGCAGTTATCGTTCTGACACATGGTATGCCCGATCGTTGCCAGCGCCCGGATGCGACCGTCGATAAACAAATGCAAATCCCGAATCACCTGCTCGCAGGTCGACTGCGCGGTAGTCCCGGTGAGATAGGCCTGAAAGTGTAGCAGGTCACGATGATATGCGATCAATTCGCCGATGGCCGAAGCGGTCGGATCATCCGACTGATAACGGCTTTGAAGAACACTCAGGTGTCGATTCAACAATGTGACAAAATCGGCATCGACTTGGCTGTTAAACGACGGACAGGGAATCCATCCCTGACCGGAATTGTACGGATCACTGCGATAATTGCCCGCCTTCATTTCATACAGGCGCAGGGCGAGTGACAAGAATTCCGGATACCCGGCCACGCTGTACGCCGCCTGATACAATGGGTTGTACTCCGCGATCAGCATCGCGCACGGATCATCCTCTTCGTCTTCCGGGATATTCGCCGTGGTATATCCGCTGAAATGATTGATCGCACAGCTCAAACTTCGTTCCGCCTGATCGATTATGGTCGAGCAGGCGTACAACACCGAACCGGCCGTATCGAAATAGATCATCACCGTGCCGCTGTCGAACGGAAACGGCGTCGCCTCCGGAAACGTCACGGTCAAAGTCGCGCCGGAATCGAACTCCAGCCCTTCCGGTTGACACATGACACCCTCGAAACACAATCCCGTACCGCCGCCGACGTCGATGCAGTTGAAATACGCCGGCCCGTCGGCCGTAAACGAATCGAGCGGCGTCAGGGTGATATTATTATTCCCCGGAAGGGAATACGCGGGGATTTCCAGCGTGAATGTCACGCCGTCGGCACTGAGCGCTTCAATCGTCCCGCCCGCTGACGCGGTGAACGCCTGCGAAACCGACGCGGTATTGTCGCCGACACAGGAAACCGTAAAGCCCGAATCGGCAGGAGTCTCATTGTCATTGGAATCGGTGCCGCTGTTAGAACAAACCAGAATCAGCCCCACGGCTCCGATTAGCAAAAAGGTGAGGGAAAATCGTTGCATTGTCACTCTCCACAGAAGTCGTTATCATGGATATTGCTGTCAAATAAAGTATAATCAATTCGACGGAGAAAACAAGCCCGAATTGGCCCCGTAATGCCGTAAGGACAACGGATTCTCACATGTGGCGCGGACCGTTATTGTCAATATTAGTTTATCAATCAGGAGATTATCACTATGCCTAAAAAGCAAAAAGTTTGGGTGGCGACCCTGCTGTCGTTGGTATTGACTGTCATCTCCGCCGATCAAGTCCGATAAACCTTAATTCCGGTAATAATCAACCTGTCTTTGATATTATCGACGAAAACGTGTGTCTCCGGATTGGTGCCCCCGGCCATATTGACCAGGTTTACCCGACGGGATGACGGCATAAGTGTTTCGCCGCATGACACTAATTGACTCAACCGCCGAACGAATCCGCGCAGGGTCGCGAGTATTATTGTTTCTATCATAGGTACATGCGATTCCCGGAAAAGTCAATAAAATCACGAAACGCCGGGCCGGATAAACACGCACTAATATTATAGCCGTTCATTATCCCACCCGGCGTTCGATCTGAGAAGTCGTTATTTCTTATTTCAGCAATATCATCTTTTTCGATGCCGTGAAATCGTCCGTCCTGACTCGATAGAAATATATGCCGCTCGATGCGTCCCCGCCGTTCCATCGACAACTGTGCATCCCGGCCGTGAGATATTCATCCACCAGCGTCGTCACTTTCTGCCCGGCAAGATTAAATATGTCAAGTTGCACGTTCGATCCCTTCGCCAGGCTGAACGTGATGGTCGTGGTCGGATTGAACGGATTGGGATAATTCTGATATAGTGCATAACTCATGGGAAGCGATTCCGAATCCAGTCTGACCGTTCCGCCGTTGTAAGTGGCCAGATCGACTTCCACGATATCACCGTCGATTTGAATGAATTCGCCCGTGAATGCACGTCCCTTTTCCATGCTGTACACGAGCACGCGGGTCAGATCATTGACTTCATCATAGGCGTATTCGAGCGTCATCTGTTTCGCCAGAAGCACCGGATGAATATCGCCCATGCACGTTATATGGGCCGCCCCCAATTCGGTATCGATTGACAACACGCCGTCACGATTGCCCATACCGGCTACTATCGGAGAAGGTTTATTGTATGGCGAGACGTCGCCGACAATCACGCGAATCAAATAGACCAGATCGGCCACCGACAGGACAATGCCGTCGGCGTTGACATCACTTGCCGCGATCTGCCCCTCTGGATTCACCGTAAAAGCGTCCAGACCGCAAATGAAGTAATTGACGAACACGGTCGCATCGGCGATCTCATTGGGAATACCGTTGAGATTGATATCCCCACGCGCGTCGATGGAATCGGCGCAGACAATATCGACACCGCCGTTGACGAAATCGATGAAACGAAGCGGCGTCGGCTTGTCGGGATCGGGATTCAGGCAAAGATCCGGCGCTCCGACATGAAGCAATCGGGCACTCTCGGGAAATCCGTCGTCATCCTGTTCATCCCAGATCACATCACCCGCGAAACCGAAAACGGCCCGGTCGATGTACGTATCGTTGCCGTCGACACCGCTGATCATGTTGTCGCCGCAGTCATCCCAGAAAAAGGTTATGGGAACGTACTGACACTCGAGAGTCCGATCATCGGAAATCATGAACTTCATCTTCGCCAGTTCATGCGGCTCGGTATCGGGGGGCCCGTAACAGGATGGCTTTTGCACGCCATCGTTGGTCTCGGCCATGGCGATAATGCGCAACAATCCCGACGGGCAGGCGTCACCGCAGTTCCCCTCCACGCCGTGACGATACGTGAAATACTCCCAATCGCAATCTTCCAGCAGTTGCCCCGGCGACGCTTCGGCAAACGCCAGCGCCGATGCATCATAGGCGATCAGGAAATCGAATCCGCCCATTTCAAGCGAATTGTTTTCCAGCGTCAATGACACCATTGTATAATGTCCCTGATAGGAATTATGCGTCTTTTCGATTCTGACAATCGGCCGCTCGCATTCGTCGGGAACCCCGTTGGTGTTGACGTCGAACGACGTGCCCATCACGATATCCTCATAATCGGATATGCCGTTCTCATTGCAGTCGACGAGCAGAACCGATTGCACCGGCACCACCGCCATTGCGTCCATCGTACCATTATCGTCGGCGTCCGCCAGGAACACGATGTCATAAAAGGCAAGCGGATGATGCTCGGTGAACGTGACATTGATGCTGATAATGTCCTCGCCAAGATACGGCAGGCTGATCGAACCCGACAATGGCGTTCCCGGCGGCAGTCCGTTGAGACTGATAAACTGACAGAGTGAATCCATCCCCTCGCCGTTGGCGAAAGCGACGTGGTCGGCGGGTACCGCGATTATTTCATAATCCAGTTGACCCACCGGGCCGCCCAGCGAATCGTTGTTGACCACCGCCAGGTCGAACTTACCGCCGGTTTCATCGAACGGTATGGCATGCAATGGCATTTCTTCTAACGGAATCGCCCGAATACACCAGTCACGGTTATCAAACACGGACCCCATACAACTGAACCGACTCAGCCAGTCATCGTTCTCGACCAGCACACTGAAACAGGCCGTGTATCCCTGCATCGTAAACCACGATGGACGTTCGACGCGGATTACGAAATATCCCCGCTTGCCCGGGTCAATCGTTATCGGGCCGGATGATATCAACTGGGCCTGAATCGGTTGCGGAGCAATCGGCAAGTCTGAGTTGCACATTTGAGCCTCGACTGAGACAAAGCTGTATGTATGCTGTTCACCGGAGAGATTATAAATAAAGACCGGCATCTGGACGAATTGATCATCGATGCAAAACCCCCAACTCCACGGGACATAACATCGCTCCTTGCACTTGCCGAACGTGTCGGCCTTGTAAATCGACGCGATTTCTTCATCGGTGAGGGCGCGATCGAAGATTTCCAATTCATCGAGATCATCCATCCAGTACCCGCGCAATCCTCCCGTCAAATCGCCGCCGATCAATAACGGAAAATCGTTGTCCAGGCTCTGCATGAGTGAAGTGGGATTCTGGCGAACACCGATGGGAGCCCCATCGAGATAAAAAGTTACGCCGTCGGTTTGATCGCGATCAACTGCCACCGCCACATGATGCCAGGCGGTGTTCATCAATCCCAGCGCCGATGCATGAAAACTGATCGGCACACCACTGGCATCCGCGTATGACAACATCAGATTGTAACTGGTAATACCGAATTCATACCCGGGAGGCCAAACCATGCCGGTTCTACTGCTCCACTTGTTGACAATCGGTTTGTAGGATTCATTGAACGAACACGTTCGCACCCAGGCATCGAACGTAAAATCGCCGCTTCCCGGCTCGGATGGCAACGATGCCCCGAAATTCAGACGAGGATTATAATCCACCTTGAGGTAATCATCCACGCCGTCAAACCGATAGGCCTTGTCAACGTGCCCGGAAGATAAGTTCTGCCCCGGCGGCAGAAGCACCGGATTTCCCTCGGTAACCGCGTACAAGTAGCCAACGACATCGTCTGCATAGTACTTGCCGTTGTATATCGGCCCGGTCATGTCATCGAACGACCACCATGCCAAACAGTCATTCGGCAAAGCGGCACAGGGGCAAACCACTCGAATAGTGAACCAGCAATCGACTGACACGCCGTAGTCATTGACAATGGTTGCCATAACCGGATACAATGCCGCCTGCGCACAAGTCGGCTCCCAGGTCAGCCGTATCCGCAAACCCGACTCTCCCCAAAAATGTATTCCTCCCCCATTGCAATCGGGCGGAGAATACGGTGAACAGACTGCCGTCATCAGGGATGTCCCTGCCAGATTAAGGTCCAGATCAGTACCCAGCGGGTCATCGCAGATGATGTCGACACATATCTCCTCACCGGCGGGCCAATTGATGATCTCCCCGCAATTTATGCTAATCGACTGCCCCGGCGGTGTCGGATCATCGCGAATGATCGTACATAATGGCGGCTGGACTTCCTGAATGGAGACGTCATCCACGAAAAAGTAATTCAAATCGTAAATCGGATCGGTGTTGTACGGACCGATCGTGTAATAGTAATTTCCAGTTGCCGTCGGTTCGTAGACGAATGTCAATTCCGTGTACTGCGACGCGGCCGTGATCGACCGGCTATACGTCGGCGTCAGTGAATAAGCCGTACTGATTGGATTCGTGCTGAAATAGATGCCGATATCCGACGCGTCAGCGCCGGTGAAGCGTTTGACATGAAAACTCACCAGGTATTTCACGCCCGCCTCAAGATGTACGGTTCCCCCCCGTACGTACTCCCGGTAGGCTGGGTTGCTCGGATTGCCCATCGCAAAACCGACATTCGCCCGGCCGCTTCGCGGCGACGGAGCGATATTTAAACAACCGGTCAAAGGCCCGACCAGTGTCGTAAAATAATCCGGCGATCCGTCCGTGGTGATCGCCCAGTAATTGGCCAGACCGGCGCTGAAACTCGAAGTGGGACTACTGCAGTCCGGCAGGCTCGAGTACGACTCGAAACCCGGATTGGGAACAAGATTCTGCGCCATTACCCCACCTGCCCACACAATCCCCATAACCATAACGAACAGAAGCCGCCCCGGAAAGCGCTTCGTACACATGGTACACCTCGCCTTTTAAATGTTTGGTCCTCCCCCGGATACACTTCGCCCGGGGATTATCAGAACGTGATGATTGATCGGGATGATCTGCGAATCTGATTCAATATATCACAAATGACAATTATTGACAATCTAAATCCGCATCATGGCTCTATAATCGCCATGACACGGTGTTCGAACTTGACAATTGATGTCAGTCTTCGGAGTGGAACATCCGTAATGGTGTTGCTGAATTCTCTAACTGCCCTACGATAATATACCAGTGCCTGAACCGACTATGGATTACTGTCGGATTCATTTTTCGATACGGCGGTTATATTTTCCATGTGTCGACCATCCAACGTGCATCGTATCTGACTGTTATGACGATCTTTGATAATCAGATGACTGGCTCGATAAAATCGTCGCCCCTTAAATTCCACCCCGACAGAATCTCTGATTACTCTCACACAATGCAGTAAATCCACTTGTAAGGGATCTCCCTCTCTGATCTCTCCGCCCTGACCCTTGTTTCCGAAAGAACGAACGAAATACCCGGCGCTGTCAAAAACCATAATGCAACAATGTTGAAGATCGGCGATATAAATATTACCAGCAGAGTCAATATCGATTCCTGACGGAAAAGCAAGCTGAAGACTATCATCGCAATACAAAGGCATGCTGAACTCACTGGAATAACGAATCAGTCCGCTTGGATCGTTAAAGTTGATTATCAGATGCTCCCGGGTAAGAGGATTATATGCCACA
>CAZVNK010000154.1:0-4416 GCA_964628115.1 uncultured Ignavibacteriaceae bacterium
CATGCCGGGCATCAGGGCGCAGTTTCCTGATGTCACCTTTGATTTTGAAGGTCAGAGTCGGGAAAGTGCCAAAACAGTCAAGGCCATGATGCAGGTGGTTCCCCCGGTGTTGACATCGATGTTCCTGATTATCGTCGTTACGTTCCGGTCATTCGTGCAGGCGGCAATGGTGCTTTTACTGATACCTTTCAGTATGGTCGGCGTGGCCTGGGGACACTATCTGCAGGGGTACACGATCAGTATGCTGTCGCTGTTCGGGACGATTGCGCTGGCCGGGATTGTGGTCAATAACTCGCTGGTGTTGGTGAATGCGGCCAATCGTATTCTTAAACAAGGCACGGAATTCAAGACGGCGCTGTTTGAAGCGGGAATCAATCGTTTTCGACCGGTTCTGCTGACGTCGCTGACTACCATTGCCGGACTTGGCCCGTTGATGTTTTCACGAAGTTTTCACGCGCAGTTTCTGTCACCGCTGGCGATCTCGGTGGCGTACGGTCTCCTGTTCGGGACTCTGTTGACCCTGTTGATGCTTCCGGCCCTGCTGATGCTGGTAAACCGGGTGAAGGCGTACGGGTACTGGCTGGTCAAACGTCGCATGCCGAAGGCCGAAGAGGTCGAACCGGCGGTGCGTGAGGAGGTTTTCGTGAAAGAACAGGAACAGGACAGCCAGGCGGACGAAGGGAGATTGCAATCATGAAAATAACACGGATGGTACTGGTGATAATCCTGTTCATGGCGACGACGAGTGGCGCACAAGAATACCTGACGCTTGACAAGGCGATCGAGCTGGCTCTTCGCGACAATCATACGATCAAGGTGGCGCGCAACGAGGCGAAAGCCGGCAAGAACAAGGTCAATCTCGGATCGGTCGGATTGTTGCCGAAGGTCGATTTCGTTTCCACCATGAATTACCGGGACGAGACGGCCTCGGATGGGCTGGGCGGCGCGAATACCACGTCGACTCAGAGCAGTGTGGCGATTCAGGCGACGTACACGTTGTTTGACGGTTTCAGCAATATCTTTTCGTTTAAAAAGCTGAAAAAGACCGGGCTGCAGGCCGAATTGCAGGCCCGAAGCACGATTGAGACGGTTATCCTTCAGGTCAGCCGGGCGTATTATGACGTCGCCGCCGCGCAGGAACAACTGGAGATCGCCAGGGAGGCGCTGGTGATTTCCAACGACCGCCTGACCCGGGCGCAAAAGCAGTCGCAGTACGGACAGGCCAACGCGGTTGACGTTCTCTCGGCGGAAGTCGATTTGAATACCGACAGCACGTCGCTGTTGCATGCGCGGTTGAGTTTGCAGGAGGCTCATCGTAATCTGAACGTCCTTCTCAATCGTGATCCTGACATGGAATTCGCGGTGGGGACCGAGGTGGACTATCTTGAAACATCCGATCGGGCGGAGTTCCATCGAAGCGCCTCGGAGAACAACGCGGATTATCTTTCGGCGCTTAATTTTCTGGAACAGGCGCGATTCGATTTGAAAGGCGCGTATGCCGATTTTCTGCCGCAGTTGAATCTGCAAATGTCTTATGGGTACAGTCAGACCGCACCGGACTGGCGGGTCGATTATGATGATCCCTCAAAAACCTATTCGGCTTTGCTGACGCTGAACTTCAATATCTTTAACGGTTTTCAGAACAAGATTAAAACCCAAAACGCCCGACTGGACGTGCGCAATCAGGAGATTTACGAAAACGAAGTGCGGCTCGATCTTCAGCGATTGGTGGCCAACGCCTATGATGCCTATACCAACAGTCTGGAAGTGCTGGCTCTTCAGGAGCGCAATCTCGAATCGGCGCAATTGAATTTCAAGCGAACGCAGGATTTGTACAATCTCGGTCAGGTGACGACGACCACATTTCGCGAGGCGCAGTTGAATCTGATCCGGGCGCGGAGCAATATTTCGACCGCCAAGTATGCCGCGAAATTGAACGAGTTGCAACTCATGAAGCTGGCCGGACGGTTGGTGGAAACCACCGGGTAAGCAGGCGCAAAGATTTTTTCTCCATCCAATTCATACAGACGGGCAGGCCAAACGGCCCGCCCGTTTTTGCGGAGAGGTGTTCCGTCGGTCGGTGTGTCGCCTATTGATCCGCCCAGGCCGGCATGGCTTTCATGAATGACTCCGCGCGCGTCAGCGCGGTGGCGTCATCGAGATTCGGTTGCCAGCTTTTGAGCCACTCCGCGATCCCCTGACGGACGGTGTCGCGCGGTTTGAGATTGCCCTGTTCGTCGGAGCAGTACTTGCAGTAGTTCTCCGCGGGGCCTTTGAAATCGGGCACGTTCAGCGGAGCGGAGCAGGAATGACAGAATCCGTTCACGATTCCTCCTTGTATAAGAATATCGTTGCGGTTTTATGGGTTCCGTATCAACGTATCGCATCTGACAGATTCCGACAATCACATATCGGCGTACGAAAAACACGGGCGGAAGAATGTGACTTCCGCCCGAGGCCCCTGTAAGAGATAAAAGAGAGAGAGATGATTTCTATGCCAGCGCCAGTTGCACTACCGGCTGGGTTTGCAATTCCATCTTCGGTGGTCGAATCGGCTTGACCGCGCGCAAGACGACGGTCATTTCCTGAACGATATTGCGCAGGTGTTGCACGTCGTTCATGATCGTTTCCGGCTGTTTGCCCTCGTAGCGTTTTCGGTTGACGGTCAGGATGATTTTTTCCGTTTTCCAGTCGCCGCGAAAACCGTAGTCGGCGCGCCAATAGAAAGGTTGCGAGAAATAGCCGAAGGAATTCATGAAATATTGCCGCACGTGAGTCGGATCCTCGAACGCCGAATCGCTTGATCCGTAGGGGACCTTGATTTCCGCGACGGCATCCGGCGCGGCGATACGATGCAGTTCCTGCATGAAAGGCATTGGATTGCGCAGGTGTTCGAGCAGGTGATAGGCGCGAATTTCCGAGACACTGTTATCGTCGAGCGGAAGCGGCGTTTTTTCGCAGTCGTCCAGATCGGCGACGATATCGACGCCGTCGAGCGCGACGCAATCCAGATTGATCCATCCCGGCAGAATATTGCGACCGCATCCCAGATGCAGTTTGGCCAGGTCGGTGGCGACGGCAGGCGATATTTCTTTTGCGGTTTCGGCGGGCATGCTGGTCTCCTTCGGCGGTTTCAGGGTCAATCGTTTTTTGACCGGGAGGCCGGATTTGTTGCGGCTGTCTTTACGCATGGCCTCGAAGATATGGATGGTAATTTCATCGCCGTTGGACGCGTTTTTGGTCTTAATGGCGTGGATATCGTTGATGTCGAGATACGGGGCGAAACGTTCGATGATGTCTTTTTGCGGATCCTGATACATGCGCAGGTGCGAGGGTTCATCGAAATCCGGCACCGATGCGATCACCAGCGCGCCGGATGGCATGTTTTGAATCAGGCGGATATCATCGACGTGTTCCAGAATTTCCATGGCGACGATCACATTGTAATCGAACGGTTCGTAATTTTCCCGGTCGTAGGCGTTGCCCTGAAAGAAATCCCCGTCGGGACAGATTTTTTTGCAAACCCGCAAGCCCTCCTCGCTGAAGTCGAATCCGCGATAGGGTATGCCGCATTCCATTATGAGTTTGCCCAGATGTCCGGTACCGCATCCGACCTCCAGCACGCGGGGATGGTCGTAGCGGGTGATCATCTCAAGGACTTTGTCGTACAGAAAACCGCGTCCTGAAGGATCGTAGATTCCCCGAAAGGCGTCGTCGTAATACGCGCTGTCTTTTTCCGTATTCCCCGTTATATACATGTCTATTCCCCTGTTTTGGGTCCGATCCGTAAAAGGTCATCCATGTTATCCGTATCGGCAGGCTGTTCAATTTTTTAACAGGGTATGGGGGGAATCCCATGAAACGCAAAAGGCCGGTGGTGATAACGACCGGCCTTATCATGATATTTTCCGGCGGTCAGGCGGGGTATTTACCGGAGATATAATCCTTGAGATAGCGGTTTTCTATGGAGAGATTATGCGCCTGAGTTTTTACCACGTCGCCGATCGAAATGATCCCGACCACTTTTTTGCCCTCCATAATGGGCAGGTGGCGAAAGCGATTGTTGGTCATCAGGGAGCCGACGTCGTCGACATTGTCGTCGAGAATGCCGATGACGACGTCGGTGGTCATGACGTCACCGACGGTGGCATCGAATCCCGTCGTACCTTTCGCCAGCAAGGTGCGAAACATGTCCCGCTCGGATATTATACCGATCAGTTCATCGTTTTCCATAACCAGCAGGGAGCCGATTTTTTTCTCGCTGATTTTCCGCATCGCCTCCTTGATGGTGATATTGGGCCCCGTCCATTCATACGCGGGACCTTTGCCTTTCAGCAGGTCGCGAACCGTCATGCGGCCTCCTTTGTCGTTATGCCGTGATGATATTCTTTTTACCAGATGTTACGAAGCGACGAC
>CAZVNK010000154.1:4426-4738 GCA_964628115.1 uncultured Ignavibacteriaceae bacterium
GCGATGGTTATGAATATCGGTTACAGATCGAATTCAAAACGCAACAGCGAATACAGCAAATCATCATACAAATCGCCGTTGTAATAATGGTGTTGGCGCAGGGTTCCGTCCAGTTTGAAATCCAGTGATTCAAGCAGGGCGATCGAGGGTTTGTTGAACGACGCCGTCTGGGCATAGACCTTGTTGAGGTCCTGTTGCCGAAAGAGGTAGCGTACCAGCAGTCGGACACCTTCTTTGGCGTAGCCGTGGGCACGCTCATCCGGCGCCACCAGATACCCCAGTTCCGCCGAGCGATTGAGCATGTTCAAGTGA
>CAZVNK010000154.1:4748-6839 GCA_964628115.1 uncultured Ignavibacteriaceae bacterium
ATCCTCCTTGCGGACGATGACAAAATCACCGCGTTGGGGATTCGGTTCCCGTTTGCGATGTCGTTCGACCGCCTCCTCCGGGGTGGCAAGAACCACCTGGTGGCAGGTCTGGGACTGAGGATCGGATGTCAGAAACCAGCGGTACGTATGAAGCACGTCATCCGCCGTCATCGGCCGCAGATAGACCGTCTTGCCGACCAGCGCTGAGATGGTCGGGAATTGTGAGTTCGATTCTTTCATGTCACCATCCGTATTATGTCGTATGCCGACCGTTGTTATCAGGATGAAAAACCGTAAATCCAATAAGGCCATCGGGCGTCGTGGTTGTCAAGTTTAAACTGCGACAGGCTAATCGGTTGGGATTTTTTTGTTGCCTGTATGGGTGAAAAGGCGTAGCGTTGGTCGATAAGAAAGAGAAAGGCATGATAACTTTTATAAAATACCATCTGCCGGCGATTCTGTACGCGGCATTGATAATCGTGGTGTCGTCGACGCCCAATCTGACGCCGCCGTCGGTCGGCATTGTCGGGCTGGACAAACTGGCGCATTTTTTCGAGTATGCGATTCTGGCGGTGCTGGTTTTTCGTTCCATCTCGCATCTGTCGACACGGATGCGTCCCGGTCTGGTATTTTTGTTGTCGATGTTGTTCGTGGCGATATTCGCATTGTTCGATGAAACTTTTCAGGCGTATATCCCCGGTCGGCATTCGGATGTGTATGATATCGTTTTCGATTTACTGGGATCACTGTTGATTCTGGGTTACCTGTGGTATCGAAACCGTCGAAGGCATACGATTGAATGACAATCCTTGCCCAATTTGTGCAATTCTTTGCGTATCCACTTGCGGCTATTTGACTTGACAATTTTCCCCTTTTCTATTTATATTGTAACTGACCAGAACAAAGATACTTACTACTGAAGTACTTTTATGGGCTCACTGGTATAAACTTTGCTGCCATCATGTCGAGGAATTGTTGGGGATAATGATTTATCATGAGGGGACAAGGGCTTTGAGTCTTTCTCGGCGTCTAACGGTCCTGTAATGGTTTCTTAATTTTCATGATATAATTGGATAATAATATCTGCAATGCGTTTATGCATAATATCGGTATGAACATAGTCTGTACGAACGAAACAAAATAGGAGAAAGCTATGCGACGAATTCTGATGACGCTGGGCCTTGCCCTGCTGGCCACATTGGTGGGTGGGCAGGCTTTCGCCCAGGCCAATGTCCCCATCAGGGTTGAGGCCAACCCCGAGTTGGCTCCGGGGTACATTCAAAATGGATCGGATTTCACCCTTGATTTCTACATGACAAACAACAGCGGCGCCACCTGTTTGGGATTCAGCTCGAGCTATGAGTTAGGCAGTCCCGACGGTAGCGTTGAGAATATTGTCCATCGCGATATCGGAGGAGCAACCGCCCAAATCGCCGATGGTTCGATTCTGTTACTCAACGGTTTCCAGAAGGCGGAACAATATGGTGACAGCGTGTTCTGGAATGCGGCCAACAACTTCAGGTTGGACAGCTGGGATGGAGTTCTTCCCGATACGTTCAACCATACCACCATTGCCTTGCCGCTGTCTATGCCAATGCCGGGCTGGCCGTCGGAAGGTATCGAAAAACTGCACATGCAGGTAGGCTTGACGATTTCCGAAAAGGGAACGTTTTGTATCGACTCCATTTCACATGCCAATGCCACGTATGACTGGCTCTGGCAATCACCGCAGGTGCCGAGTTTCAACGGGCCGTATTGCTGGGATGTGGTCGATGAAGTGCCTCCGGACAATCAACCGCCGGTAGTGGGCGACATTCCCGATCAGACCATCGACGAAGGTGCATCGTTCGCAACGATCACGCTCGATGATTATGTCAGCGATCCGGATGATACCGACGATGAAATGACCTGGACATATTCCGGCAACACCGATTTGACGGTGACGATTACCGACCGGGTGGCGACGATCGCTATTCCCGACGCCGAGTGGAGCGGCGCCGAGACGATCACGTTTCGCGCGACCGATCCGGGCGATTTGTATGCCGAGGACGCCGCGACGTTCACGGTGACGGCGGTCAACGACGCGCCGGT
>CAZVNK010000155.1:0-6820 GCA_964628115.1 uncultured Ignavibacteriaceae bacterium
CCTGATAATTCCGGCGATTGTCGAGAGGGATATAGAGGCGGTTGATATTATTGTCCAGGAGGTTCCGGCGGTTTTTTTCCTCGAACGGCAGGCGGGCCGAGCGGTAGAGAACCAGTTCGCCGGCCTTTTTAATGTACAGATCGAAATCGAGAATGCTGTTGATGCGAAGAGAATCAAGATAGATAATCAGATACTCATCGGTTTTTACAGACTCACCGTATACAACTGCCATGATTCAAGCCAATTCAAAGACGTTAAGTGATATTATTGGTATCGACAATGAGAGAGAATTATTGACTGTATTGCATTGCGTTTACGGTAGTTAGAGGATGATATATGTCCTGATTACCAGCGCAAATTGATTTGCGACTCCGGTCGCCGGCTCTGTTCATCGAGCAGGCGACATCCCTCAAGCAGTATCGATTCGTTGGGAAGATCGTTGTTCGGTTCCGGCAAATCACCCTCGGCAATCGGATCGACGCTCCAGATGCCGCAATTCCATGAAAGTCCCTGATATACCGCTTCGGGGCCGGTTTTCCCGTCGCATTCGGCATAGACGATATTGCCTGAATCAAGGAAAATGGTCAATTGCCGACCGTGGCCGGTGATACTGATTCGCGCGGTTTTACGGCTGGGGCCCATCATCTGAAGCAGGTCGATGACGTTCATGTCCTCCAGCGTTCCGTGGGTGCCGAGTTCCCGGATGACGGTGCGGCGCTGACGGGAGAACGCCTCGATACGGTCGCGCACCCGGTTCATTTTGATTATCAGCGGGCTGAAACACTCATCGAGCGGCAGAACGTCCTCGATACCGTCTTTTAACAGGGTATTGAGATCGGAAACGACGTCGGCCCTGGCCATCAGGAATGTCGGGATTTGATCGATAAACACGTCGCGCAGGATAAGATTGTCGATAAAGGCGTTTATTTCGGCATTCGTCCCGCCGTGCATGATCACCAGCACATCGGGGCGAGATTGACGATAGAGTTCATCGAATTGCTCCAGGCCGTCGGCAATGGTCAATTGATATCCGTATTCGGCGGTTTCATGTTGGAACAAATCGAGCGCGGGGCCGTCGATCGACAACGCCAGCACGCGGCAGGTCGACTCGGCATCAGGTCGTGGCTGTCCCACGGGAGCGCTTTCGATACGACTGAGCGTTTCCTCTGCGGGAGTGATCGCGACGGATCGGTAGTGATTGACGATGGCGCATTTGAGAATGACTCCGACGGCCACGTACAGGCGTATTTCCCGGCCTCCGGCGATTTCGTTCAATCGGTCACGCAGTTGGTCGTCGCGGGGATTTTCGCAGGCGACGTTCAGGACATTGGTCTTGCGGTCGAACGCGAACGGCAGAACCAGGTATGTGCGTGCGAACGGCGCGGGGATGCAGTCGAGCACGTCCGGTGCAATGTCACGCCCGGTCAGGCAGACACCCTCGCATTGGAATTGACTGGACAGGGCTGAAATCAACTGGTTTTCCCGAACGTATCCGAATCGCAGAAGGTGAGTCTCGAGCCGTCCCCCATAGGCTTTTTGGTATTCCAGCGCTTCCTTTATCTGGGCCGGCGCGGCTGATCCGTTTTCCATCAGAATTTCATCGAGACGCATAGTCGTTCTCCCGGTATGTTGATTTCGCCACTGGCGGTCAGGAAATTCGTATTATCATATTTTCGGTCGAAACGGGCCTGAGATAAAGGTCCGAGCGGGTATTTTGTTCTATCATTGCGCTATCATGTCAGCCGCTATGGTATTGATGACGGATATCGGCCCGTTGCGGGAATATCCGGCGTGTTTTTGCTGTTTTCGGTATTTTTAGCCGGAGTTGTCCCTCTCCTTCATAAGAGGCTGTGCCCGCGTCCGGTCGATACGAACTGTGACCGACGAGCATGACCTGACAGAGGCTGACATCGCCCCCGGGCTTGACCCTTCGGGGTGGGGGATGCGTTGAGACAACTTGATTATTGCGCTTTGCATCACGTTTCGACACATTGAGTATATGAGTCGCGCCGGGGAGAAGACGAATACCGAATTAATTCGAGCCTGCCTCATCGGTGATCCGCTCGCCTGGGAGCGGCTGGTCGATTTGGTAACGCCGTTGATTTTTTCCATTTGCGGGACGATGCGCCTGTCCCGGGAAGAGAGTTTTGACGTTTTCGGCCAGGTGTCTTATATGTTGTTGCGGAATCTGGACAATGTCAAATCGGCGGACAAGCTGATGAGTTATGTCGCGACCATGACCCGTCGCGAAATCGGCGAACTCAGCCGCCGTTCACGGCTGGCGGAGCGGTCGCGGCAGGCGATCGTCAAGGCGCTGTATGATATCACGCCGGAATCGCCGGAGAAATCGTATGAACTGACCCGGTTGAGCGAAATCGTCAACCGCGCCATGGTGCAATTGCCGGAGCGGGATTACCGACTGTTGCGAGCGTTGTTTTTCGAGGAGGGGGAGCCGGATTACGAGCACGTCGCCGCGCGTTTCAATATGCCGGTGTCGTCGGTCGGCCCGACCCGTCTGCGATGCCTGAAAAAACTGTATCGTATTTTGAAACAAAAGCGATTTGAACGATAGCGTGAACGATGACCGTGAACCGTATGATCAGGGGGAAGGTGATATGAATAGCGAACGGGACCGGGTTGACCTGCTGATGCGTTATCTTGAGGGGGAGTTGTCTCCGGATGAGTCGAACCGTATCGAGGCGTTGTTGAAAGCCGATCCCGCCCTGCGCCGCCTTCACGATTTCCTGATATCGCGCTCCGGGTCGGAACGGAATCCCGCGCAGTACGAACTGCAGAATGCCGCCCGCGAGCTTTCGGCGCGGATGTTTCGGGACTGGCGGCGGGAACGATCGCAAACCGACCCGCCACGCGGTTTGCCGGTGTACGATTCGAAAAACCTGCCGATTCCGGAGGGAGTCCGTCCGGCGGTGGTGGATACCCGTCGACTCAAATACAAAACGGACGACGTGGAACTGGAGCTGTCGCTGTATCCGGTTGCGATGAATGCCTATGAACTGGTGGGGCAGATCAATGGCCCGAACGTGGCATGCCCCTGCCGAATCAAGCTGGAGTCCAAAGCAAAAACGGTGACGGTGGACGGCGATGAATTCTGTCTGTTCCATGTCCCGCGCCTGCCGATTACTTCGTATACCCTGACGGTGCTGGCTGACGACCGGCCGGTTGCCGTCGTTGACATCGACCTATGATACCGTATAACGATATAAAAAATCTTACCGATCAGGCCGAGCTGGAGCATTACCTGGCGGAGACGTTCGACGGCGATATCGAGCGGTTTATTCGCGGGATCAATGAAGGACTTCACGGTCTGATACGCACCGATCTCAAAGCGGCGAGCGAGTACGTCCGTTGTGTGGTGCGGCTGTTCGGTTTCCTTCCCGAAAAATATCAGGCGCGTCTGTTTGCCATCGAAGCGCGGTATTGTCACTGGATCGGCGATCACAAAAAGGCCCTGCGAAAGTATCAGGCGGCGCTGGTTATCAACGATCGGCACTGCAACTGGCTGTGGAATGCCCGGATCAGGCGCGGATTGATGGACGTGTACATGTATCTGGGGCATTATCGCCAGGCGCTCGAAGAGGGACACAAGTCCCTGCGGTTTTTCACCCGGCACAAGCTGTCCGGTGAGGCCGCGCGGGTCATGAACAATATCGGCAACGTCTATCATCGGATGGACAACAATCGCATGGCCTTGCGCTTTTACGAGCGCGCCCGTAGGATTTTCGCCAAAGAAGGCGGGGTGGGGCTGGCCATTATCGAGTACAACCGCGCCGACATTTACGCCAACCTGAATCAACTGAACCGGGCGCGGGAGTTGTATCGGGAATCGGGTGAGTTGTACGCCGAACTGGGTATGAACATCGCCGAGTGTCAGGCTCATTATTCGCTGGCGTACGTGAGTTATCTGGAAAACCGCTACGCCGAAGCCCTGCGGATGTTCGAGGAAGTGTATGACCGGTTCGTATCGCTGGGGGATCGTAAGACCGCGGCCATTACCCAGCTCGACCTGGCGGAGATCAATTTGCAGTTGAATCAGTACGGCACGACGATCATGCAGGCCGAAGGCATCATTCCGGAACTGCGCTCGTTGGGAATGCGCTATGAAGAGGGGAAAGCGTATTACTTTCTGTCGGAGGCACGGGTGCAGTTGTCGGATTATAGCGGGGCCGCGGACAGTCTGACGCGCGCGTCGGATTTGTTTCGCAAGGAACGCAACAGCCTCTGGCTCGGCATGGTGCACGTCGCCCGCGCCCGGCTGGCCATGGCGCAGGAGAATCACTCGCTTGCCCTGCGGTATGCCGATCGTGCCCGCATCGCCTTTCGTAAAAGCGGCGACGAACGTCGGGAGACCGACGCCGACGTAGTGCGTATGGAGGCATTGTTGAGCGCCGGGGATATCGGCCGCGCGCTTCGCCGCGCCGCCTCGCTGAAGCGGCGCACCCTGTTGAGCTATCAGAAATACACGCTGTATTATTTGATTGGCAAATGCTATTACCTCGGCAACAAACCGTCGCTTGCGCTGAACTGGTTCAAGGCGGCGGTGACGACCGTGGAAAAAGTGTTGGAAACGATGTACCCCGATGAGATACGCTTTTTCTTCGTTGCGGACAAGTACGACATCTATCGCATGACCGTGGAATGCCTGTTGAGATTGAAACGCCCTCGAGACTCGTTCTTCACCAATCTCACGGCTTTGCAATTGCCGAATCCGCACAGCGGCGCCTTGATGTATGTGCAGTCGCGAATTCCCCCGGAATTGCAGGAGCAACGCGATGCTCTTCGCGCCCGGTTGATGAAACTGCAGATGGCGCCGGGAGGCGAATTTCGCCGAATGACGGCGGTTGCAGACTGGCGCAAGACCGAACAGAAACTGTGGTCGGTAGAACGCAAAATCCGGGCATACGGATATGCGCCGACCGGACGGCAGGTAAGCGCCGCCGAAACCGAAGGCGACGTCGTCGAACGGCTGAAACCGGGTGAGACCCTGCTCAACTATCTGGTCGTAGACGGTCGGATCGGGGCGTTTTGCGCTACGGCGAGGGATACGACGTTTGTCGAACTCGGGATGACCGAGGCGGAATTGCATACCCTGCTGAGGAAATTGAATTTCATCTGCGAAAAGTCGGTGTTCGGCATTCGCGAGAGCGAGCGGACGGCGCGGACGGCCAATGCCATTCTGGAGCGATTGCATCGCGCCTTGTTCGCACCGCTGGTGACGAAACTTGCGGGAGAGAAAGTCATCGTCATCGCCGACGGACCGTTCTACCAGATTCCGTTCATGGCCCTGCGCGACAATTCCGGGCGATATGTTCGGGAGTCGTACGCCGTTCGGATGATTGCCAATCCGCAGGATGTGTACTCTCGAACCGACGGTGATACTATCAAGGGACGGCGATCCGGCGCGATCTTCGCGGTGACATCGGAGACGTTGCCGTCGATTCGGATCGAGGCCGATGAAATCAAACGCGCCTTCGGCAAGGCCAGACTGTATCTCGATTCGGCCGCCGACCGAGAACATCTGCTCATGGAATTGAGACGGGCGGGGCTGTTCGTCCACGTGGCGGCGCATGCTTCGCGCGCCTCGGAGAATCCGCTGTTCTCGAAAATATTCATGGGCGACGGCCCGCTGTTTCCCTTCGATCTTTTCGGGGCGGGAATAAGACCAAGCCTGGTAACGCTTTCTGGTTGCCAAACTGCCGCTCCTGGACTATATTACGGTAATTCATTCAGTCTTGCCAAAGCGTTTTATCAGGCGGGAAGCAGATTCGTACTTGCATCGCTGTGGCCGGTTTCGGATCGGCTCAGTATGCTGTTTATGGCGGAATTTTACCGGGCGTTGGCCCGGACGAAAAATATATATCGCGCCTATACCGGCGCCGTGGAGACCATTGTCGGCATGACCGAGAACCCCACGTTTTGGAGTTCTTTTATCCTTTTGGGCATTTAGACGGGAGCAATAATCATGAAAGCGTCACATACCACTCATTTCGGCCTGCGGCTATGCGGCCTTCTGCTGATGATCTGTTGTCTGATTCAGTCGCAGGCATCGGCCCGGCACGGTTTCTTCCACGGGTGCGGAGTGCTGGAAGAAGTCGACGGCTGTTTGCTGTTCAAGGCCGGGGCGGGCGGCAATCGGTATTTCGCGCTCGATACGTACGGTGAGTTTCAGGCCGGGGATACGGTGTTCGTAAACGGCAGGAAAGATTTCAATTGCGATTCGGGATGTACGGCGGCGGACGGATGTCTTCACAATCGTTCCATTTCACGCCGACCGGGACGACACATGGGAAGGCAGATCGTGGTCAGGCACGCTCCGGGAGGCAATGTCGAGCCGATTATTCAAGATTTCAGGGGAACGATCGTTGACAGTATCGCTTTGGAGCGAACATTTTTATCGGAGTTTCCGGACACCGTTTCGATTGAATCGGTTTTGATTACGTTGCAGGATGATCCCGATGTGACGTATGCACAACCCAATTACGAGGTCGGGCTTCCGGAAGTCTTTCAGGTAAGCCAGTCCTTTCCCGATGAGGACCGCCCGGTGCATTTGCTGGGTGAGACTCCCGACCCGTATTACGGCGACGGCGGAGGATATACGATCAACTGCGACAGCGCCAATCTGTTTTCGACCGGAGAGGGAGTGGTCGTGGCCGTGATCGACAACGGGATCGCGATGGAGCACCCGCTGTTCGAAAACGCTTTGGCCGGAAGCGGGTACGATCTGCTCGATCATGACACGATTCCCGGATCCGGATTGGATATGACCTCTGAACTTGAAGAAACAGGAACCGTCTTAGAAATT
>CAZVNK010000156.1:0-2676 GCA_964628115.1 uncultured Ignavibacteriaceae bacterium
ACGGCAGGAACATCACCACCCCCATCACACCGATGAATGACACGGCAAACCAGTCCCAGCCGCCGGTCATGAGCATGTCCAGCCACATCAGCCACGACGCGGCGATATACACGATCGCCCCGATGACAATGCCGGTCAGGAGACGACGGCTTCGCAGGAATCGGATAAAAAACAGCGGCGCCAGCCAGGCCGCGACCGGCGCGATCCACCGCCCGTTGGAGACGACCAGCAGGGCAGTCGCCACCACCAGCCAGAGAAACGACCGACTTGTTATATTCCGATATAATGATGATTCGGACATATCCGCTCCCGTCATGACAGATGAATGAATGATATCATCGAATATACCGATATCCGCCGGTCAAAGGCAACGCTTTTACTACCCGCACAGTACCGCGCCGCCGTTGACATTCAGAATTTCGCCCGTGATAAAACTCGAAAGTTCCGACGCCAGAAACAGCACCGGTCCGGCCAATTCCTCGGGAGTTCCGGCGCGTCCCAACGGAATCAGGCGAAGGATATCGTCACGATCATCACTGATCAATGCATCATGGCTCATATCGGTATCGACCCAGCCCGGCGCGACACAATTGACCCGGACATGATGTTCCGCCAGTTCCGGCGCCAGCGATTTGGTCAGGCTGATGATCGCTCCTTTCGACGCGGCATACGGCGAGTGAAACGCCTCACCCCGTTGTCCGGCGGTGGAGGAAATATTGATGATATTACCGGTATGACGTGCAATCATATGAGGAACCACCGCCATGATCGGGTAAAACGTCCCGAGAATATTCACGTCAATTGTCTCTTTTAATAACTCCTCCGACATGCCGTCGATAGGATTGTGCTTCCAGATTCCGGCGTTGTTGACCAGAATGTCAATCCTCCCGAAGGTTTGCATGGTTTGTGCTATCATGGCGTCGACCTGAGTGCGGTCGGATATATCCGCCGCTATCGCAATCGCGCGCACGCCGAGTGCTGTCGCTTCATCGCGCGTTTGTTCGGCGCCGGCCTTATCGCTTCGATAATTGATGACGACATCGCCACCGGCCTTCGCAAACAGAATCGCCACCGCGCGACCGATTCCCCGCGACGCCCCCGTGACAAGCGCGACTTTGCCTTTCAGACTGATCATATTCACCCCGCTTGGTTTGTTTTCATTCTCGTTTAATCGGCGACGACTTCCGCGAAATGCGCCGGGTCGGTGTCCCCCTCGGTATTGAGCAGTAGCACCGTACTGTCTTTCGTCAATCCCAATGCCTCCCGCGCCGGTTGTAAAGCGGCGATGTCATGCAAAGCCAGCAGGGCCGCCAGCCCGGCCGCGCCGGATTCTCCGGAGATTATACGACGGTCGCCCGTTTCGGGATGGTAGTACCGTCGCATCGCTTTCGGACTGTACTCATCGGGGACGGTCATGAACAGGTCAAAACCGAATCGAATGAACGGCCATGCGGTCATTGACGGCGTTCCGCAATTCAGCCCGGCCATGATCGATTTCTGCGCTCCTTTGCAGGTGATCGGTTCGCCGTTCGGCGAGACTATCGACTCCAGCAAACAGGCGGCATCCGGCGGTTCGACCGCAACCGGTTTCACCCGTTTCGCCGTCGGATCGTGACCGTAGTACCATGCCGCAGTCGCGGCCAGCGCACCGACTCCCGACTGCACGAACACGACGTCCGGCCTTTCGTTCATCGCCTCGTCGATTTCCTCGAACATGGTGACATATCCCGCCATGATGTCGCGGGGGATTCGTTCGTATCCCGGCCACGACGTGTCGGAGATCATCATCCAACCGTTGCGCTCGGTTTCTCGTATCGCGGTACGTACCGCCGGATCGTAATTGCCGTCGACCACGATCACCTCGGCCCCCTCGGAACGGATTGCATCGATCCTCGCACTCACGGTTCCCGACGGCATATAAATCACCGCCTTTTGATGCAGTTTGCTGGCAACCCAGGCCACTACCCGTCCGTGATTGCCGTCGGTGGCGGTGCAAAACGTAAACGTATTCGGCGGTATTACATTGTCGTTTCGATAAAACGATTCAGCCTCCGGGCAGTCAATCCCCTTTTGTACAAGAGAATCCCGAACCCGACGGTAGATCGCATAAGTCGACCCCAGCGCCTTGAACGCTTTCAGTCCGAACCGATGCGACTCATCCTTGACCAGAATCCTGCCGACGTTCATGTTCTCCGCAAAACGGGGAAGTTCAATAAGCGGCGTTGGATGATACTCAGCAAGCGACCGATGGACATTGCGAATATCGGATTGCCGAAAAGCAACGGTTTGGTGAACATTCCAAGACGGATTGTCCCGGCGATACGGATTGAGTGCGAACGTACACATGACAAAAGCAGTATAATACAAACAAGGCGGAGCGAAAAGCGGTTAATGGCTCATCAGCACCATCAGGCTGTCGAGGGTGCCGACTTCCGGAGCGATTTCAGCGACTCTTTGATCGATCCGGGCCAGTCCGGCGCTGTCATCCTGCATTTTATATATCTGTCCCAAACGCACCAGTTGATGAATGTACATCGAGGACATCTGGCGAGCGGTGGGATCATCGTCCGTCACGCGAAGCGCGTGACCGTGGCGGACTGTTCCATGGAGATCGCGGAACACAGGGGCGGGGGCGGCAACGGGTACCTGTTCGAGGTGCGGCAGTCGAGCGAGGTC
>CAZVNK010000156.1:2686-6753 GCA_964628115.1 uncultured Ignavibacteriaceae bacterium
GACGCACCAGTTTATGAATGTACATCGGTGTCATCCGGCGAGCGGTGGGATCGTAAAACGTTCCGGCCAGACCGCGCAGGTCAAAGCGATTCAGGATATTGTCGGCGAGAGTATGATAGTCGTTGCGTGACGAATCATCGGGACACAGCCGCCACGCCAAACCGTCGAGACGCGCCAGCGACATAAGACCGAGCGGAAGGTTTTGACCGAATCCGCCGGAGAAATAGATCGGTCTGCGCCACTGGTTTTCGCGTATCATATCGAGTACCAACGAGTGCCCGATCAGCAGGATTTTACCGAAAGTCGGTTCGACCACGATGCGGATCGAATCGGATTGCGGCGAGACCCCGGCCACCGCAATCGTGTCGGTTTCCCAGGGAATATGTTGCAATGTATGTACGGAATCCTCGGTCAATGTCCAGGGCAGGTCCGGCTGATATCGCAGTAAATCCCGTAAAAACCAGGTCGTGTTCAACAAATGGATATTTATCACCGTCACATCCGGACGGACGTGTTCGACCGCCTGACAATACAACGGCAGAAACGTATCGCTGTCGCCGGCGGTAATCAGAATGGCATCGGGTTCGCAGGTTTCCAGAAGATTTCGTCCGTAAGCCGACGCGGTATAATTGCCGCTCATGTCGAAATCGTTTCTATTGGCGCATAATTCGTTGACCGGCAGAATCGCGAGCAAAATCACTGCGGCAATGCCCATGCCGACTCTTCGACCGAGCGTTCGCTTACCCGC
This sequence comes from uncultured Ignavibacteriaceae bacterium, assembly GCA_964628115.1. GTDB lineage: Bacteria > Zixibacteria > MSB-5A5 > GN15 > PGXB01 > JAFGAL01. The sequence continues at coordinate 3,435 of CAZVNK010000156.1, forward strand.
CTGCAGGAGGGCATACGCGCCGATTCCGATCCAGAGCGCGATCAGTAAGTACGATACCATGTAATGACGATCCATCTCGCGGAAAAATCCCTCCGGGACGTTGAGATAAAAAATCGCACCGAGCGATGCAAACAGGAAAGCCAATATGACCATCAATGCCGTACGACGTTGTTTGTACGCATGATAAATAAATCCGATCACTCCTACCAGCAGGGGCAGGCCGTACATACGACCCCAGTTCACGCCGACTCCGCCGTCGCCCATCCCGATAAAATTCCACCCGACATAGCGCAAGTACATCTCTTTGACTTGATAACTCAAAAACGGCCCCTTGCGCTGAAACAAATCGGAGCCAAACGCGGAAATACCGAACGTCTTTAACGTAAAATAATCCCACAGTTTTGATAGCGTTTCCACGTTGCCGTAATTGAATGCCGGATGCAACTGCGCGCGGAACATCAAGCCCAACTGCAACGACATCCCCAGCGCAAACAGGCCGATCGTCCCCAGCCAGAGACGGAAATCGCGAACGGCCGACGGACGGCGGATCAGCACCAAAATCACGAAAAACGGCGCGAGCAGAAGATTACTGCGATGGACACTGAGATCGAGACCGAACAGAAACGCCGCAATCAACAGGTAATTGCCGCCTCCGGCCTGATCGGCTTTTTCCCACCAGCGCACGGCCAGATAAATCAGCAGTGCCCCGATCAGCAGGGAAAACGTGTAGGGATTGGCAAAGGTCGCCTTGGCCCAGACACTCGCGGTAAACGCCAGGGTCAACGCCCCGAGAGCACTCGCGAGCAGTATCGCCCGGTCGGGTTTCCGTTGCGCGATCATACTCAGCAGGCGCACCCCGGTCAGGTAGGTTACCGTAATCGCGCCCGCCGATAAAACAGCCACCAGCACGTTGAAACTTCGCGCCGGTGACGCTATCAGCGTCAGCAAAGCAAAACATCGCCCCAAAAGTTGAAGGAAAAACGATCCCGGCGGCGGGGCAATCCAGAGATGATAACTCGCGGCGAGATATTCGCCGCTATCCCACCATCCCGGCCCCGGCCAGGCGGTCAGATGATATCCCAGATAGGATACGACAAACACCACCACACCGCCGATGGCAACCGGCGAAAATAGCGAACCACTGCCGGCCTGCGGCCAGCGTGCCGTGCCGTGCGGTCGCAATCCCAGCGGCGCCAGAATGCCGTAGCCCAGCACCAGCAGAATCGGCGCAAAGATTAACGTCAGGTTGCCGTCCACGAGCGGAACCCGCAGAAAACCCATGCCGACCACCATACAAAGCAGGGCGGCATAAAACGAGCGCGACGGTGATTCAAGATTTGCCATCGCCATAATAGTATGTATTTCTCAATGGGATGTCAATAAAAGACATACCGGGTGATACTAACGGGAAAGCAGAATCAGCGGCAGGTGTAACAGCGCCCAGATTCCGTAGCGCACCAGCGATTGTGCCCGCGCCGCCTTAGCCAGAAATCCGAAATACAGCCCCTTCATGATCGTGTTGCCCATCATCGAAACCAGCACCGCCGATAAAATCATGTTGTGGTAATCGACCGCCTGATTGACCAGTGACAATATGAAGGGATCGATATCGGTTACGCCGGTAACCGCGGCCAGAACGATCAACCCGGTGTCGCCGTAGAGACGCAGGACGAATACGGTCACCACCGACAACAGTACGAACAGGGCGGCGAAAATGAGCGCCGGTTTGATCTCGAAGGGGTTGCGTAACGGTTCCAACTGCGCCTGTTCCGATCCGGGGACGGAGGACTTGATACCGATCGACAGTAAAACGCCGATAATCGCCATTGCCACCAGTCTCCACCAGAAAAAGTGCGCGAATTCCGGACGAATCAGCCAGATCAACACCAGAATCCGCAGGTACATGACACTGCTGGCCAGAATCGACGCCTGCAGGGCGCAGACGCTTCGGTTGGGATTGCGTTGCGCGGTGCGTCCCGCCGAGATACTTACCGCCGTGCTGGAAACGATTCCACCGAGAATGCCCGCCATCCACAAACCGACTTTTCCGCCGAATTTCTTGGTCAGGAAATATCCGATAAAACCGATGGCCGAAACCAGCACCACGATTTGCCAGATATGGCGGGGATTCAGATGAAACTCGGTGTACGGTTGATTGGGCAGAACCGGAAGAATGATCAGCGTCACGATCAGAAACTTCAACACCGCCAAAAATTCGGTTTCATCCAGACGCTTGACGAAATTTTCGATTTTGTTTTTTTCGGAAAGCAAAAGGGTGCTGATAATCCCGATCGAAAGCGGCCCCCAGATCGACGCCAGCAGGCTCAACGAACCGGTGATAAACGTCACCAATGCGGCCACCTCACTGGTCCACCCCACGTACCCCTCTTTCAGCTTGGCCAGATAGCCCACCACTGCCATTGCACTGAGCGACAACAACCCCACCGGCATCGCCCATTGAATGCCGACCTGAAACAGCCAGGCGCATCCGAACCCGAAAATGCCGATCAGCGAATAAGTGCGCACTCCGGCGAACACTCGTCCCTTGGTTCGACTTCCGGAGCTTTCCCGCTCCAGACCCATCAAGAACGCCAGACCCAAAGCGATCAAAAAGCGCAATTCGAATGGTACCGAAAAATCCAGCATGCGTTACATCCTTGCCGATCCACTGTTTCGCGACCGGATCTCAATCCGGCGCGTTATACATAGTATCGGTTTGCCGGCCCACATTTTACATCTTTCTTCCCCGCCGGCTCTCGTAATCCCGACGAGCATGAAATATACAACGTTTAAATCTCCCGGGGGCAAAATAAAGACGGCCCGCAGGGGTGGGCCGTTTGATTCGACATTATGTGTAAAAACGCTATTTGACACTCGCCTGTCTTCGGCTTTTCATCTCTTTGGCCCGTTTGGCGATTTCGGTCATGGCCTCGATCGCCGCGTCGATATGCGCTTCGGTGTTGAACGGCCCGATCGCGAATCGCACGCCGCCGTGAATGCCGGTCGTGCCGATTTGCTCATGCACCAGCGGCGCGCAATGCAAACCGGTGCGGGTGGCTATATTGAAATCGACGTCGAGCATGATCCCCACGTCGCCCGCCTCGAGACCGTCGACATTGACCGTCAGCGTCGCCAGATGATTTTCGAGACTGTCGCAACAATAGAAAATAACCCCGTCGATCGCCCTGAATCCGTCCACCAGCTTTTTCGCCAGTTTCATTTCCTGCGCGTGTATCGCTTCCACGCCGCCGGATTCCGCAATCCAATCCTGCCCGGCCCAGAGCGATGCCACGCCGACCATATTGGGTGTGCCGTATTC
>CAZVNK010000157.1:0-6751 GCA_964628115.1 uncultured Ignavibacteriaceae bacterium
GGTTCGGCATGCGAACCGGTCAAAAACCAGGCCCCGGCCAGCGACAACACGAACGCCGCAACCGCGATCCCGATCGGCACCAGCAGTTTTCCGGGAATCGGAAGTTTGAAACCTTTCGATTTGGTTTCAACTTCTTCTTCGTCCTCGAGACCCTTGACCTCTTCGACTTCCGGCTTATCTGTCTGTTTCTTTTCTTCAGTCATTTTTAAACATACAAATAGTATTTCTCCGGCGAACCTTTTCGCAATCCGCGTGCCAATTATTCCAAATGGCACGTAAGTGTATGTCGTGTCAGCAATTGGAGATTGTCTTCAGGTTTTTAAAGACGGTAAATAGAAAAGAATATGAGAAAAGTTTTCCGGGCGGGCAGTCAATCATTGCCGGATATTCGGAATGTTATGCGTTTATAGTAAATCGCCGAGTAAATATGTTTTTTCGGCCCCGGTGATACGCATGATGAGTATCTCCCGACCGCCGCCCGATCCGGGCGGAAGCAGGACTTTGAGATAGTTGTCGGTGATACCCCAGTATTGTCGGGAGTTGTCGGCGCGATGTTCCGAAATCACCCCGACCGTACTTCCCACCGCCCGTTGCAAGGCTTGAGAATAATGCTGTTGTGAAATTTCGCGGAGAATTTTGTTACGCTTTTTAATGTCATCCGGGGAGATTTTGTCCGGAAACGACGTGGCATCGGTTCCGGGACGATCCGAATACGAAAACGCATGCAGGTAATCCAGCAAACCGGATTGTGCCGCCGCCACGGAATCGGCGAAGTCGTCATCCGTTTCGCCGGGGAATCCGACAATAATATCCGCGCCTATTACCAAATGTTCGATACGTTCTTTGGCGCGACGAACCAGATCAAGATACCTTTGACGGTCATAGGGACGGCGCATGAGTCTCAAGATGCGATCCGAACCGGATTGCAGAGGAATATGCAGATGACGGCAGACCCGTTCACCGCCTGATACCATAACCGAGGTCAAGTCGTCATCGACTTCCTGCGGCTCGATCGAGGACAACCTCACGCGCGGCAGTGAGGTCTTATCCAGAATCGCCTGCACCAGGGCTGACGGCGACGGGATATCGCCGTATTGGTACTTGCCGATATGGACGCCGGTCAAAACGACTTCATGATAACCGTGTTCGACCAGCATGTTGATTTCGGCGATGATTTCGTCGGCGGAACGATTGGTCAGCGCTCCGCGAACGGTGGGAATAATGCAATAAGCGCAACGCTGATTGCACCCGTCGCTGATTTTTATCCAGGCTCGATTATGCTGATGAAACTCGTCGATAACGGTCGGCATCGAAGCGATAGGCGCACCGTCGAACAGGTGCGGAAAACGCTCCCGGAGAATGGCTGTCACCCGATCCTTGTCGGGATTGGGAATCACCAGATCGACACCGTTCATGCTCGCGATTTTCTCCGGATCCAGATCGACATAGCAACCAATCACCACCAGCACCGAGGGCACGTCGCGACGGGCGGTACGGGAGATAATATTGCGGCAGGTGGCGCTGGCGCGTCCGGTTACGGTGCAGGTATTGATGATATACAAATCGGCGTCGTCGTTAATACCGACCCGCCGCAAGCCCGAAGCCGTCAATTGCGCCGCGATTCGCTCGGTCTCATACTGATTGAGCCGACATCCCACCGTTTCCAGAGCAACCGTTTTCATATCGATAGTATACGCACGAACCGACCAAAAAGAAAGCGGCGGAAAACTCCGCCGCTTCTTTTATCTCGGTATCCGAAACGATGTAAGGATTACGCCCCTTCCGGTTTGTCCTCCCCGGTCGTTTCGTCCGTTTCGTCAGTCGTATCGGAGGCTGTTTCAGCAGGCGTTTCGACCTCCGGATTTTCGGCCGGAGCTTCGGCCGTTTCCGCGGTTTCGGACTGCGGAGCCGCATCGGCTTCGCCTTCCGCTTCGTTGTTGGTCTGTAACGCCTCACTGGTTTGAGAATCAATGGCATCGCCCAAACTGACGGTGCGCGTGGCATGTTTGGCCAGGAACTGATCCATCTCCTGCTTTTCGCGCTTCTTGTAATACGCGCTGACCGACAGCACGATTTTATGCGCCTGGCGATCGAACTCGATCACCTGCAGGGGAATCTCTTCACCCTCGGCGAATACGCCGACCGGGTTTTCAAGATCAGGCTTGCCAAGCTGAGCCGTCGGAACGAATCCCTCGACGTCGCCGTCCAGCGCGACCGAAACTCCCCGATCCATCACGCGGGTGATGGTGCCGAGGCATTCGGACCCGTTGTAAAACTTCTTGGACAGCTCCGGCCAGGGATCATCCTTCAACTGCTTATAGCCGAGCGAAATACGACGGTTGTCGTGATCGATGCGCAGAATCTTGATCTCGATCCGATCACCCTTCTTCATCAGTTCCGACGGATGCTGGATGCGTTTGGTCCATGACATATCGGAAATGTGAATCAGTCCGTCAATCCCCTCCTCCAGCTCGATAAACGCGCCGAAAGCGGTCAGATTGCGAACCTTGCCGGTGACAACCTTACCGACCGGGTATTTGTCCTCGATGGTTTCCCACGGATCGGGTTCCATCTGTTTGATCCCGAGCGAGATTTTCTCATTCTCGCGATCCACGGACAACACCACCGCGTCGATTTTGTCGTTGACATTCATGATCTTCGAGGGATGCTTGATATGCTGTGTCCAGGACATCTCCGAAATATGAATCAGTCCTTCCACACCCTTCTCAAGCTCGACAAACGCCCCGTAGTCGGTGATCGAAACGACCCGGCCGGTCACTTTCTTGCCGATCGGGTATTTCTCTTCGATATTCTCCCACGGATACGGGGTCAGTTGTTTCAATCCCAGCGAGATGCGCGAGGTCTTTTCGTCGTAATCGAGGATTTTCACCGAGATGCGATCACCGAGCGACACCAGTTCCGACGGATGTTTGATCCGTCCCCATGACATGTCGGTGATGTGCAGAAGGCCGTCCACCCCGTTCAGGTCGATAAAGACGCCGAAATCGGTGATGTTTTTGACGATACCTTCACGCACCTGGTCGACGGCGATTTCCTTGAGCAGGGCGCTACGCTTGGCTTCACGTTCCTCCTCAAGCACCACGCGACGAGAGACCACGATATTGCGTCGGCTCTTGTTCAGCTTGATGATTTTCAGGTCCATCATCTGCCCGATCAGGGCGTCGAAATCAGGAACCTGTCGCAGGGAAATCTGGGAGCCGGGCAGGAAGGCATCGACGCCCATGACGTCGACCACCACACCACCCTTGATACGCCGCACCAGCTTGCCTCCAACCAGCTCGCCGGAGTCATGCGATTCGCGAATCTTGTCCCAGACCCGCACGAAATCGGCCTTTTGCTTGGACAGGATCAACTGGCCGTTTTGATCCTCGAATTCTTCCAGATATACTTCGATCTGGTCGCCGACCGAGATGTTGATCGGCATCGTGAATTCGTTGATGGGAATGATGCCCTCGGACTTGAATCCGACGTCCACGATAACATCATCCCGGGTCACGCCGAGAACCGTCCCGTTGACGATTTCGCCTTCCTTGATGTCTTTGATCGTACCTTCGTACATCTCAAGCAGGCGTTCATATTCTTCGGAAGAGTATTCCTTGCCGTCGATATCGGTCAGCCGCATCGACGCCACGGTTTCGATTTCTTCTTCCTGAATAGTCGGCGATGCCGCCCGTTTGGCGGCTTTCTCTTTCAAACGCTTCTGGCGACCGGTGAGAATTTCCTGGGTCGTTTCCCGGGTGACTTGCGCCTCGGTTTGTTGCACGACCTCATCGGTCTTGACCAATTTCACCTTTACGGTTTTGGTCTTTTTCGCCTTGGAGGCTTTGCGTTTGGTGAGTTTTGCCGGCTTATCACCTCCCATCGTTGTGGATTTTTGGCTTGTGGTTTTTCTGGCTTCTGCCATTGATTAAGATCCTCCTTCAACTATATTTATCCCACGGCGGCGAGCCGCCAGGGCGGGATATTCGAATCATGCTTTATGTATCGACGCGCTCCGGGATAATTCCACCGCGCATGAGTTACGCCCTCCCCGCGACAAAATCATTCTTCAATGCCCGGATACGTTCCATCACGGTATCCGCCAGCGCCCGGTAACCATCCTTGTCTTTGGGAAACGCGGCCACGTGTCCGGCGTCGATCGGATCGCCGAAAACCACCGCCATTTTCTCTTTTCCCCAGAAACAGGCCCGCAGTCTATTCGTTCCGTGAATATAGGCAGGCACGATCGGGACGTCCGCGTTTCGCGCCAGCAGGCCGACACCGGGATGCGGTTTCAGAAAATCATCGGTGCGGGAACGGGTTCCTTCCGGAAAAATCACCATTCCCTCGTCGGACGTTAAACCCGTCATGGCGCTTTCAATCGCTTTTTTATCGAAACCCCGACGATTGACCGGTATGGCGTTCACCCGTCGCAGGATCGTACCGAACAGGCGACCTGTGAACAATTCCCGCTTGGCGATAAAATACATGGGCCGCTTGACCGCGCTTCCCAAAAAGGGCGGATCGACCAGAGATATATGATTGGACGCCAGAATAAACGGGCCGGATCGGGGAATTTTGTTCTTGTTTACGATCTTCATTCTAAAAACGATTCGCGTTATCAGTGCCGACAGAGACCATCCGATTGCATACAGCGGCTTCATAAATTCGATACGCGCGCCTTTACCAGTTTTAGTATTCGTTCCACCTGTTCATCGATAGTCAGATTGGTAGTATCAAGAAGCATCGAATCGCGGGTACGGGTCAACGGAGAATGACTGCGATTGCTGTCATAAGCATCGCGAGCGTTGATGTCCTCCAATTGCTTTTCAAAGGTCGTTTCCACGCCTTTGCGGGAATATTCGATCAGGCGGCGGCGGGCACGCGTCTCCGGCGAGGCGTCAAGGTACACCTTGATATCCGCCTCGGGGAACACCACCGACGTGGTGTCGCGTCCCTCGGCGACTACGTTGCCGTTTTTGGCCAGCTGTTGCTGACGAAGAACCATCGCCTTTCGTACTCCCTTATGCGCCGATACCGGCGATACCGCCCGGGTGACTTCGGGACTGCGAATGGCCTCGGTTACATCCTCGCCATTCAACAATACCCGATTGATATCGTCATCGATCTGAAACCCGATATCCACCTTCAGCGCAATCGCCTCCAAAGCGCGGCCATCATCGACCGACACATCGTGCCGCAGGGCGAAAAGAGTCACCGCGCGGTACATGGCTCCGGTATCGAGAAAGAGGAAACCCAGTTTTGCCGCCAGCAGACGGGCCGTCGTCGATTTTCCGGAGCCGGCCGGACCGTCAATGGCGATTACTTTTCCCTCAAGTGCTGAAAGCTTATATGGTTTCGGCATTAGCGTTGTATGATAAGCAATATCACTGAAAAATCAACCCCTTTTTATTGAGTTTCGGGCATTTAGAGCGATTTTTAAGGGGTGACATCACCCGGAAAAACGGGTGGAATAAAAGACCAATATCGGCGACTATTCAAACCATTCGGCTTCGATGGATTCATAACGGCCGTCCTCCTGGACGGTTTGCAAAGCGGCATCTATTTTTCCCAGTAACGTGGAATCCTGCTGACGGACCGCAATGCCGTAATACTCCTCGGACAGCAGTTTCCCGACCGTTTTGGCATGGCCGCGTTGACGGATATATTCAGCGGTGGTGGGCTTATCATTAATAACCGCATCGAGTTGGCCGTTTTCCATATCAATAAAGGCGGCGCCGATATTGTCGAATGAAAACACACTCACCCCCGGAAGGGATTTGGCGAATCGCTCGCCGGTGGTTCCCAGTTGCACGCCGACTTTGCGCCCGCGCAAATCGGTCACCGATTGAATGACACTGTCGGTAACCGGCACCGCGATAACCTGACCGGCATAATAATACGGATCGGAAAACGCCACCACCACTTCCCGTTGCGGAGTGATCGACATGGCCGAGATAACACAATCGTATTTATGGCTTTTCAGGCCGGAAACGATGCCGTCAAACGGCGTGATGATAAACTCCGGCGTCCAGCCGTTTTCATCGCAGATGGCGGTAATGATGTCAATGTCGAATCCGACCGGTTCCCCGCTTTCGGTGTCGACGATTTCAAACGGCGGATACGTGGCATCGGTGCCGATTCGCAAAACCGTGCCCGGCCCCCAATCGACCGGTTCGGTTTTCTCGGCGGTGCATCCGGCCAGAATTATCATCAGTATGCCGAATATGATACATGTTCTCATGATGGAATAATATAGACCGATTCGGTGCGGGCAACAAATAAAAAATGACGGTACAATGAAAAGCAGGGACCGTATCGGCCCCTGCCTGATATTATCGTGCGCAATCAATAGTAATCGATGGATAAATGCCGCAGGTCGGGATCCAGATCAAGGATCACTTTTACCGAGGCGGTATCGAAACCGTCGCTCTGATAGAAATTCGCACCGGCAGTCAATCCCATTGACTCCAGGTAGCTTTGATAACTGTCACCGGCAATCCGAAGACCGCACTGTTGGGGTACTTTCAATCGCAGTCCGGCATCCTCACCGACGATTTTCATATTCACCTCGGGAACCAGAGCCCCGCATTTGACAAAAATATCACCGTCATCATCGGAGACGAAAAGATCACGGAGCGGCAAGTCATCGACGTGCAGGCTGACATCGGCATCGTCGCCGTAGCATTTCACTTCCAACGGGACGTTCTCGGCAACCGCCAACGGCCCGTCGCGGCCGTACCGTCGCTCG
>CAZVNK010000158.1:0-1248 GCA_964628115.1 uncultured Ignavibacteriaceae bacterium
GGAGGGTGCAATTCACAAAACAAGGCCGGCAAGACCCCGGCCCTTGTCACGCTTGCGTTTAGGTTATCCCATGAAAGGATACCTGTAGTTTTTCGGAGGCGTGAAGGTCTCCTTGATCGTTCGCGGTGAGGTCCAGCGGATCATGTTCAGCAGGGAGCCGGACGTGTCGTTGGTCGAGGAGGCTCGACAGCTGCCGCACGGATGTTGTCCGAAAAACGAGCCGGTAGGCTTGTCGTTGATGTAAAAATTGCCGGCGGCGTTGCGCAGGATGCGATTGGCCGTTTGTACCGCGTTGCGGTCGATCGCGAAAATCGCGCCGGTCAGGGCGTACGGCGATGTTTGGTCACAGAGTTCCAACGTCTCTTCGTACTTGTCGTCATCGTACACGTACACCGTCAGCACCGGGCCGAAGATTTCCTCTTCGATCAGTTTGAAATGGGGGTTGGTGGTGACGACGACGGTCGGTTCGATGAAAAAGCCCTTCGCATCGTCGAAATTGCCGCCGCAGATGATTTCGGCGTCGGGAGCCTCTTTGGCGAACTTGATGTACTCGACGATGGTGCTGTACGCGCTTCGGTCGATGACGGCGTTGACGAAATTGCCGTAGTCGAGCACGTCGCCCATTTTGATTTCCTTCAGGTCGGCCACGACGCGCTCTTTGATTTTCGGCCAGAGAGATTTCGGGATGTAGGTCCGTGAGGCCGCCGAGCATTTCTGCCCCTGGTATTCGAACGCTCCGCGAGTCAGCGCGGTGGCGACTTCGTCGACGTTCGCGGAATCGTGGACGAAGACGAAATCCTTGCCGCCGGGTTCACCGACGATGCGCGGGTAGGATTTGTAATTGGCGATAGTGGTGCCGACGGTTTTCCACATGGTTTGGAATACGGCGGTACTCCCGGTGAAATGAATCCCCGCGAGGTTTTCGTTTTTCAGCACGTACTCGCCGACGTCGGCGCCGCGCGCGGTGACCATGTTGATCACGCCGTCGGGCAAGCCCGCTTCCTTGAAAATCTTCATCAGGAAATGCGCGGTGTAGGTCACCGAGGAGGCCGGTTTCCAGAGACAGGTGTTGCCCATGATGGCGGGCGCGGACGGCAGGTTGCCGGCGATCGAGACGAAGTTAAACGGAGTAACGGCGAAGACGAATCCCTCGAGCGGGCGGTAGTCGACGCGATCCCAGATGGTGGGGGCGTTGCCGGGTTGCATGTCGTATATCCACCCGTTGTTGGTGGAAAATAAACCCTAAAA
>CAZVNK010000158.1:1258-6739 GCA_964628115.1 uncultured Ignavibacteriaceae bacterium
GCATGTCGTATATCTGCTCGGTGTAGGACACGTTGAAGCGGAAGAAGTCGGCCAGTTCGCAGACGGCGTCGATTTCCGCCTGGAAGACGTTTTTGCTGTGGCCGAGCATGGTCGCGGCGTTGACCAGGTAGCGGTACGGCCCGGTGAGCAGTTCGGCGGCTTTGAGAAAGATCGCGGCGCGTTCCTGCCAGGGAAATTCCGCCCAGGCCTTTTTGGCTTTCATCGCAGAGGCAATGGCGGCTTCGATTTCATCCTTGCCGCCCTGATAGTACTGCCCCAGTTCGAGCGAGTGATCGTGCGGCGCGGTGATCTTGATCGGATCGCCGACACGCACTTCTTTCCCGCCGATAATCATGGGGATATCGAGTTTTTCGTTTTTCAGTCGATCGAGCGCCTCGGACAGTTTTTTCCGTTCCGGGGAGCCGGGAGCATATGCATAAACCGGTTCATTGACTGGAACCGGGACTTTATAGTTACCCATTATCTCCTCCACAAAGGATAGGTTTACGGAGTGTATCGGTTATCAGTAATTGTCCAGGTGATTCCATTCGGCGTCTTCGAGCCATTGTTTGGGACGCCCGATAAATTGCAGAATGTGTTCAATCAAGGCCCAGTGTTTGTGTTCTTCATCGGCTATGATTAAGAGGGTCTTTTTGATTTCTTCATTGGTTTCTTCGGCGGCTTTTTCGCGATAGAAGTCTTCGGATTTTTTCTCGACCGTTTGCGCTTCTTTCCAGGTGTCGGTGATGTCGTCGCCGAAATTGAAGTCCTTACCACCGGCGCTTAATTCCTGAAAGATGTTTTTGGCGTCCTGCAGGACGGTGGTTCCGGTTGCGGCCAGTTCCGGCGCGCCGGCAAAGTCACCGTCGCTAAAACGCTTGAAAATGTTGTAATGCTTCACTTCGTCGTCGGCCAGTTGTTCCAGCACTTTTCTCAACACGGCATTTCCGGCGAGATCGGCCATTTTGCGATAATACGCCTCGCCGTCCTTTTCCATCTGCATGGCGAATTCGAACACGTTCATTGCAAACTCCTTTTTATCTGTCGATTCAAATTATCATCACATCGAATTTTGATTCAGGCCGTAATGTAATATTTATCGCAAAATCCGCAAGGCCCGAAATGTGTATTGTTTAACAGAAAATACGCCCATTTGGTTTGAAAAAACGGCGTATTCTTCGTATACTGGAGCTTTGGCAAATCCGGCCCAAGCCGTTTGCATAGCCTGCGGTGGGCCGCTGGACGCAGTTATTTCGGGAGTGAGAATCATGGAAACGCAGGATATGAAAAAACTTGACATGACTTGGGATCTGGAGTCGATTTTTCCGGGCGGAAGCGAATCGAAAGAATTCACGCAATACCGATCCGATATCAAAGCCGATCTCGAAACCGTAAAGGCGGAAATCGAAACGTTGCCCAGGCAACTCAATGACGGCAATCGCGGTGACTGGGCGACGTTTATCGTCAAACTGCAGAAACTGCTGAGTCGGATTCATCACGCGTCGGCGTTCACGAGCTGTTTGGTCAGCCAGAATGTCAGCGACGTGAAAGCGCATCAAATCAGCGGTGAGATCGACGTCTTTATTTCGAAACTCAAGAATCTGATGGTTTCGGTGGAGGCATTCGCCAAAGCGCAAACCGACGATGAATGGGAAAAACTTCTGGCCGACGATCGTCTGGTGGAGGTGCAATTTTCGCTCAATGAAACGCGTCAGATCGCCCAGATGAAGATGAATCCCGAATACGAGGCGCTGGCGACCGAGTTGGCGGTGAACGGGTATCATGCCTGGAATCGTCTGTACGATAAAGTGTATGGCGATCTGCGAGTGAAGTTCGACGAGTACGGCAAAACTCGGGAGCTTTCGATCGGCCAGTTGGCGATTAAAATGGCGGATGCCGATCGCAATATCAGGCGGCAGGCGCAGGAGAAACTGGAAGAAGCGTGGGAACGAGTTTCCGAGTGGATGGCGATGGTGCTCAATTATCAGGCGGGATTTCGACTGACGTTGTACGATCGCCGGAACTGGAAAACCGCTTTGGTGGAACCGATGATTAACGCCCGTATGAAAGAGGAGTCGCTGAGGGCGATGTGGCGTGCGGTGGAGCGCGGAGTGCCGAAGTTGAGAGGATATATCGACGCCAAGAAGAAACTGCTGGGAATCGACCGGTTCAAATGGTACGACCAGTTCGCGCCGGTCGGGCAGGTCGACCGCAAGATTTCGTTTTCCGAGGCGGGTGATTTCATTATCGACCTGATGAAGGATATGGACACTCACCAGGCAACGTTCGCCCGGATGGCGCTGGACAATCGCTGGGTCGAGGCCGAGGATCGTCCAGGCAAGGCCGGCGGCGGATTTTGCACAACCCTGACCGAGGCCGGGCAGAGCCGGATATTCATGACGTACGGTAATACGTTCGCGGAAGTTGCCACGCTGGCGCATGAGCTGGGCCATGCCTATCATCATGAAGTCCTGAAGGACAAGCCGCCGTTCGCGCAGGATTATCCGATGAACCTTGCCGAGACGGCCTCGATTTTCAACGAATTGTTGATTTTCGACGGGGCGTTGGGCAAGGCCGGTAGCAATGATGAGAAGCTGATGATGCTGGATCAGAAACTGCAGAACACGTTCACGCTGTTTTGCAACCTTCACGCGCGGTTTATTTTCGATTCCGATTTTTACGTGGAGCGCAAGAAGGGACTGGTCACGAAGGCGCGACTCGACGAGATGATGACCGAGGCGCAGAAAAAGGCGTTCGGTGATCTTCTCGAGGGGGACGATGCCTATCATCCGCTGTTCTGGGCATCGAAACTTCACTTTTTTCTGACCGGTCAGCCGTTTTACAATTTCCCGTATACGTTCGGATTCCTGTTTGCCACCGGGATTTACAATCGGGCACGTCAGGAAGGGCCGAAATTCGCGGATAAATACCGGGAGATTCTGGTTGATACCGGGCGCATGACCTGCGAAGAGGTTGCGAAGAAACATCTGGGAGTCGATTTGACGAAGGACGATTTCTGGAATGAAGCGGTGAATGCTTCATTGGCGGACGTCGAGGAGTTTGTCAAGATCGCCAAATAGCATAACCGATATTCTGACATAGATAACGGGCGGATCGCTGATTCGTCCGTTTTTTTATATGCGCGCCAGGCCGCGGCAGGCGGAGTGGAGCGAAACCGTCAGCATGATAAATACCGCACGCGCAGTGGTGGGGACGGCGTTCATACGCGTTATCCCCGGATCATGGTCAACAGCATTTTGAAGCGAGTCTCGGCGCTGACGGCATGCGGGATATCGGCCGGCATGACCACGGTTTCTCCCGCCCTGGCGGTGATCGGTTTGCCGCCGATGGTCAGAACAGCTTCGCCGTCGAGCACTTGCACGAAGGCATCGAACGGCGCGGAATGCTCGCTGAGTTCCTGACCGGAATCGAACGCGAACAGGGTGATGGTGCCGGCTTTGCTTTTTAACAGGGTGCGGCTGACAATGGAACCGTCGGCATAGTCGACGGCATGTTCGAGTCGGTGCGCGACGGCGGGTATCAGTGCACCGGTATTTTTATTCCGTTCGGTGTTCATTGGGCTCCTCGCGTGATTGGTGATTGTTGCAACTGTGTGCTTTCGAGAATTTCCCCGCCGATGCCGCTTTTGGTCAGGTACAGGGGGATATTCGCATCGGCCTGTTTGAGGGCGGTTTGCACCAGACGCACCATGCCGAAGCAACAGGGGACCTCCATGTACGCCAGCTCGACCGACTGAATGGCATTGTCGCTGAATATCCTGATTAGTCTGTTCAGGTAGGCCTGATTGTCATCGAGCTTGGGACATCCGATTATCAAAACGCGTCCGGCCAGCAGGTTTTCATGAAATCCGGCCAGTGCGAACGGGACACAGTCGGCGGCGATCAGTAATCGCGCATTGTTGAAATACGGCGCGTTGGTCGGAACCAGATGCAATTGCACCGGCCAGTTACGCAATTGTGACGGTTGGGTGGAAGATGCAATGGTACGGTCAGACTCGGTCGGTTGCAAAGATCGCGCCTGTTTGCCGGGACATCCGAACGGCGCCGGGGTGACTTGTGGAATCGGTGTTATTGGCTGTGGTTTCGGATGGGATTGCTGTTTGGCGAGATGCGCTTTGACCGCTGTGGGATCGAATTGTTCCGCCTCGCGCTCCTCGATAGTGATCGCGCCCCGCGGGCATTCACCGAGACAGGCTCCCAGCCCGTCGCACTAGGGCTCACTGATGAGTTTGGCTTTGCCGTCAATAATTTGAATCGCGCCCTCGGCACAAGCCGGGACACACAGGCCGCACCCGTCGCATTTGTCTTTGTCGATTCGAATCACCTGTCTTGTCGCCATCTTTCCTCCGGGGGATACGTTATGTTCTTATTACGAGGAAGATCGGCTATATGATGGAATCGCGCCTTGACTCAGGTCAAAGGGTCAGATTTTTTCGCCGTCGGCAATGGAGGCAAGGCGATTTTTATTGCGGATGGTGATTTTGTCGCGGTCGACACTTATGATGTTGTTGTCCTGCAGTTTGCGAAGATTACGCGAGAGGGTTTCGCTGATGGTTCCCAACCGGGTGGCCAGTTCGGTTTTGGAGGTGTCGAGAATGACCGTGTCTTTGCCGGTCTGTTCCGATTCGTTCAGGATGAACGAGGCGATTCGTCCGGGGACTTCTTTGAGTGAGAGTTCTTCGAGTTGCCGATTGAAATCACGCAGGAAACTCGAGAGCGAGGCGATGATTTTCAGCGCGAGTTCGGGAGATTTTTTGAGCAGGCGGAGAAAACCGTCTTTTGGAAAAAAGGCGACGGTGGTGTTTTCCTGTGCGATGCAATTGGCGGGGTATCGTTTGCCGCGAAAGATAGCGACTTCGGCGAACATCTGCCCCGGTTTGATTTGATGAAGCGTGTATTCCTTGCCGTCGAGCGATGACTTATACAATCGAATCCGTCCGTTCAGTAGAATATAAAATCCCGTGGCGGTATCTCCCTGCATGAAAAGCATTTCCCCTTTGGACAGGGTACGCAATACGGCAATCGACGCGACCGCCTCGAGTTCATCGACGTCGAGATCGTGACATAAATAACTGCCGTGCAGAAGGGTTTCCACGTCCATGCGGCAAATATAGGCGATTCACCCGGATGTGGGCAACAGCAAATTCATGTTATTTTTCGGATTTTGATATAAAGAGTGTATCTGTCCATATTTATATCGTATTATTTTATCCGATGAGATGTTATAGTAAGGATGCGTTTCCGTTGATTGGAAAGAGTTTGATTCATGATGACCGCTCACGAACATAATACCTGCTCCTGCCATGATGATTCCTGTCAGGGAATACCGTCCGGCCGATGGCGGCGACACGGTCGGGAATATATGTGCGCACTCAGCGGGGTGATGCTGATGGCCGGTTTTGTTTTTCATGCCATACACGGCGGTTTTATTGCCGCGCTGGCAGAGGACGGCATTCCGGGA
>CAZVNK010000159.1:0-6673 GCA_964628115.1 uncultured Ignavibacteriaceae bacterium
CTTCATTTGCGCAACCAATCGGGATTTGGGGAAAATGGTCAATGAAGGGAAATTCCGTTTTGACCTGCTTAACCGCATCACGACATTCGATCTTCATATCACGCCATTGCGCGAGCATCTCTATGACATTCCTCTTCTTATCGATCATTTCATTGCCGCGTTAAACAAGAACGGCGTCTCCCCCCCACGTATCAGTGATGAGGCACTAGCCGTCTTAATGGCGTATTCCTGGCCGGGCAATGTGCGAGAATTGCGAAACACGATCGAACGTTTTTGTATTTTATATTCCGGTCGACTTATAGGTGTCGATGATTTAAACCAGGATATTCTGAAAGAATTAAGAGATACCAGGAAGACCAAACGTCGTTTCGAGATTAAGGAACGCGCCAGTATTTGCCGCTGTCTCAGGCTTAACAACGGCAATCAGGCTAAAACGGCAAGAGCTATGAACATGAAATACGGAGCTCTGCGGCGTCGGATAAAAAAATACAGAATAACGAAAAAAGACTGGTCCTAAAATCTGCCGATGTGCCGTTTTCATCCTGTCGGCACCCCCACAGTAAGCCACTCCGCACCAATACATTAGACGATTATGTCGTTATGCTCTCTTTTACGACACGAATACAGTAACATTACGCCCCCTCCTCATTGCCGGCGGCAAGTCATATCTTATTGTCTCATCACGACTTACCTATCCGCGAACCCATGACAATATATGGCAAGCCGGTTGCAATAGGCATTCGTGTGTAGAGAGCACACAACTTCGGCCAGGCTAATAGAGGAGGCAATGTGATGGCAAAGCGAGTAGGGCAGTCAAGATTCCAAGGCATGATTCTCCTTTTGGGAATCGCCTTTCTGATTTTTATGGCGGGTCAAATGGCACCGTCAGTGTATGCGGATTCTGATCCGATTGGATCGAATCCTCCGCTTAATGCAATAGAAGATACGACAGACACCGGAACGGGCGGGGTGTTCGACATTGAACCGGATGCGCCGGCGAATTCATCCACCATGGACATAGTGTTACTGGCAATCAAAATTCTTACTTAAAAGGGGATAGTTGAGGGGTGGGCCTTGAGGGGGTGCCCCCCTCATCTATTATTAAAGGGAGTTATGGCAAACGTACCAAAAATCATTCGAGTGATCAATTTGCTTTTTGATCGCAAAAGCGTGAGCGTGGATACCATCAGCAAAACCTGCAAGGTGTCCCGTCGCACCGCCTATCGGTATATCAATTATATTTCCAAGTCCGGTATACCGATCACCTACGATCGAGCCCTTCACGGGTATCGTCTGGAAAGTCAGCATCATCTGGTAGGAGTGCCGCTTAATATCGACGACACGATATTGATAACGATTGCTTTGGCGTTGCTGTCACGTAAAGCCAACGGTTATTATCGGCAGGACACGGATTTGCTGTTGCGCAAGATACTTTCCAGCCAGAAAATGCCACTGACAGAATTGTGGCAGGCATTTGAACAACGATTCGACACGGAATCCGACTCCCGGGACATTTCGGATTTGATAACGACACTGATCGTTCATTCGGCGGCCATGTTCAATCAAAAGGTGAATATCAGTCTGGCGGACCACTCGAACAACACCAGGGAGGTGGAAATAGAGAATCCGGCATTATGTTTTCGAGATACCTGGCGCCTGTCGGCACGAGAGACGGAACAACAGGGCGATATCTCGTTTTCGCAAATCAAACGGGCGCGTATTGTCTAACCAACCATAAAGAGGTGGGGATGATATCGCGGGGATGGCTTTATCTTCGAGCACGGTTGATACGACGTGGTCGGCAAGATACAAGCGTCTCGTTTGGTAAGATTCTCCGGCAGGGAGTTTGCCGGTATCGATATGACTGTCGGGCGATCGATCACATATAAAGACTACTCTGAAAAGGGGAAGGTTGTTAATTGTGAGTTATCTCACAAGGGCCGTGTGCCGCCAGTCGGCACACGGCTTAAGAATTCGGCAGGAGCACCTGAACCGCACGGTTCAGTGCCGGATCTTATCATCCCGGAGAACCGGAAACGGATCCACTGCCATAGTATATCAAAACGGAGACGACCATTAGCATACGAGTAAAATATTCCTTACCGGGATGAGCGATGAAGTCGCGATACTTTTGTGGAGGAAGATGTCATCGTGTTCCATAACCATGGAATAATTTTCGGGCAAAGGAGGTGAGGAAATTGGATTTCATCATGCAAAGGGGATTGGTTATTGTTTTGGAATTTCGAAACACTGGCGGCCTTGTCAGTAAAGCCCGCCACTCGAAAACATGCAGACATGAAATCGCCACGCGGAATAACCCGGTAAGGAATCCTTTTATCACTACCAACGGCAACATTAGGCTACACTAAGGCAAGCAGATGAATCGTTGGCATCGACCTCCACAAAAGGAATGGCAAAGCAATCTGATTTCCGCTCGCTGACCGGATTTCGTCGCGGGCGGAACATTTTCTCCCATATCCGTGTTTCACGGAGAGATGAAGACAGAGACACGAAATAATGCTTATATGCACGGTGACACTTCGCCGTCAACCGTCGGGGATTGGCGATGAGCGACACCTATGACGCCAGGCTGGCCGCGTATCCGCATATCAGAGAAATGCTGAGCGGTGTGCCGCGCTCGCTTTGGGATATATTTCTACCGGATTTGCCCGAAGAATGGAATGAATTGGAGACAGACATCATCATCGTGAAACGCCGCGAAAAAACGCGCGAACAGATAATGGCAATACAGACACTGACCGGGATGCCGCTTCGGCCCAACGAGTCGCTTGAAGAAGTCATAGCCAAGGCCCGTATCAAAGGGCGAGTCAACAATGCCAAACTGCGACGTTACCGGCGAAGAGACCCCGATCAGGAGATATGATTTCACCGATACGCAAATCACGAAAAAGGCCATGTCATTTCGACACGGCCTTTTTTATATCATTTGGCGATTGACAGTCGGATTGGATCAGCCGCCCAGCGCCTTACGCGTGAATTTGTTTTTCAATTCGGGAACGACGAAATTGCCGTCTTTGCGAATCAACTTGTTGTCAAACCAGATCTCTCCCCCGCCGTAATCCTTGCGCTGAATACAGACCAGATCCCAGTGAATGGCAGATTTGTTTTTATTGGACGCGTCGTCATAACACCGTCCCGGCGTGAGATGGAACGATCCGTCGATTTTCTCATCAAAGAGCGTGTCTTTCATCGGCTCTTTGATCATGGGATTGACTCCGAGGGCAAACTCACCCACGAAGCGCGCTCCCGGATCGGTATCCAGGATTTTGTTGAGTTTTTTATCGTCCCCGGAGCAGTTGGCTTTGATGATTTTACCGTCTTTGAATTCGAAGCGAATGCCGTCGTACAACTCGCCTTCATACAGTGACGGAGTGTTGTAGGTGATAATTCCATTGATGGTATTGCGTACCGGCGCAGTGAAGACTTCACCGTCCGGGACGTTGAATCGTCCGTCGCACTTGATAACCGGAATGCCCTTGATCGAAAAGGTCAGATCGGTCCCCTTCCCCTTGATATGCACCTTGTTGGTTTTTTTCAGGATACGCACCAGCGGGTCCATGGCTTTGGACATTTTTTTATAATTGATACAGCAGACGTCGTAATAAAAGTCCTCGAATTTTTCCTGCGGCTGTTGCGCCAGTTGAGCCATGGCGTCATTCGGGAACCGGACCACCACCCAGCGGGTTTTCTTGGTGATATGATCCGCCAGCACCGGTTTGGCATACAGCTTTTTGAATGCCTGCATTTTTTTCGACGGAACATCGTTGAGATCAAACGGATTCTGCGATCCGTTAATGCTGATATAGCAATCGGTACGTCTGGCCATTGACAGGTGAAACGCCGCGAACTTCTTGATTTGCTCTTCGTTGTTACGAAGCAAAAACTGCCGCGTGATACTGTCATCGTTGTAATACCAGAAGGGAACGCCGCCGCGATCGGTCACCTTGCGAATAATCGCCTTGGCCAGTTCCAGCGATGGAATTCCCCGCACCGCGATGTAGACCATGTCACCCTTTTTGACGGCGCAGGAATAATCCACCAGAACGTCCGCCAATTTATCATTACGCGGGTCTATCATTTTTCCTCCTTCGACAGGTTTCCTGCCGGTTGTTCATACAATTTACGACATTGGCCATTATAATGAACGACGACATAAAAATCAAAAGGGATTTCGGGATTACCGTTTTTCATCGGTGTCGCCGGCGAGAAACGTATCCTCCGGCGACGGAACATCATATTCGACATCCGAGTTAAAAGAATAAGGCGGTTCGTCCCACTTATTCATTCGTCACTCGGGAAAGAACATAAGCAATGCCCCGAGTCGGCTTACTCAGAAAAGGCTTGCGATATTGGACTGAATCCGTTAACTATTATCAAAACGGCACGAGTTCTTTTGCATGTGGGAGAAAACCACCATGTCACGCACAAAACAGATTGCCGCCGTTCTGGCGGTTGCATTCGTACTCACGTTCGGATTCTCCGGATTGGCATTGGCCGAGACATCACCGGCCGGCTCCGCTGAATTCGAAGATTTTGACGGCGACGGATTCGACGACAACGCTCCGGATACCGACTCCGACGGTATTCCCGACGCGGCCGATCAATCGAAACCGGAGACACTTACTGATCAGGCAAACGATGGCGGCTTTATCAGCTTTGACAGCGGCGAAACGGCCCTTCCCGATGATGTGGGATCTTTTTCTTCGCGATTCGAGCGCCTCAGTTTCACCTGCCGGGCGCTGACCAAAACACGCGGCGGTTTCGGATCGAGTGATGATTTCGGTCCCGGCAACGGAATCGGTATCGGGGCCGTAAGTGCCGGCGGATGCTCCGGCGGAATCTGCACACCGTAACATTTCCGAGGACAAACATCATGAATCAGTATATAAAATTCATCATGGGGCTGATCGTGTGTCTCGGCATGGCGGTATCCGTCATGGCCGACGCAACCGTCGAAATCGGTGCGGTTTCCGGTTATACCGGTAATCTCACCAAAGACTCCAGTGATCTTGAAGATTCCTACACGACTATCACCGAAACCATCAATTACTATCCGATCGCCATGCTCGATATCCGACTTGAGGGGAATTACACCTACTACGGCAACACGGTCAACCTCAGCAATTTCGTCGGCACCGGCGGCTTTACCCTGATCCCCACCGCCTCGGACGCACGCACCACGCTTTATGTATCCGGCGACTTCACTCTTACCAAGTATCGTGAAGCCTACAGCGGATTCGACAATCACACGTATGAAGTCGTTCTCGGAACCGAAACGGCGATCATGCCAGGAGTTCATCATCGGCTGGGAGGCAAATTCAAGACCTCCTCGTATCTCGACACCAAGACGTTCGATCAGGAAAACTATGAAATTTTCACCGGTTGGAACGCTGTCGTTCTAGAGAACAACAGCCTCGATCTCGAAGCCGGATTCGGCGTCGCCACGTACAATTCAATTCGCGACGACATATTCGACGTGCTTCCCAATATCGGCGAGGACAAGCCCGACGATTCGATCTATATCGAACGCAATCTGTATTCTTTCTATCTGTCACCGCGCTTTTCGCGACCGATCGGGGCGAAAACCGGAATCAATCTGACTTATACTCACCGGCGATTCACGGATGATGACCGTGGCATTGTCTTCGGCTCCTCCAATGAAAACCTCTCCCCCTGGTCGACCTTGTGGGACGGCGAGAACGTTTCCATGTCGGTCAAGACTTTTCTCATCCCGAGGATAATCGCCACGACCGGCATCGGTTACTGGGAAAAGCACTTTCTCAAAACCCTGGAAAAGGATCAGTATTTCCCCAATCTGGCGGAGGCGCGCACGGACTTTCAGTCGCGGTTTTTCCTGAAACTACAATGGCCGAATATTCTGCGCGGAGGATTGTTTATAGAACCGTCGCTTTACTTCGAATATACCGATAACAATTCGACCAAAGAGTTGTATGATTTCACGGATGCATCGATTTCTTTGGCGTTGACAATACGTCCATAAGAAGGCCTATATCCCCAAACGGGAGGATGTTAGGCCGGTTTGACTTCAGGATTAGCCCTTGACAACAGGGACTATATTGGTATATTTAATAAATATTGTCGGCTGAGGACGATGGCTAAGCACAACGGGGAAAGATAACCATCGGTTCACGTGAGGAAAGACGCTCGAACAAGGCCGTGACTACGGCTTGTCCCCCATCGCCTGGCGTATTCTCACCCGCATATACCGCAACGTAAATAAAACAAGCGCATCATATCAGGAAGGGATCAACATTATGAGACCTCGGGCGAGACACATTGTATCCGCCATCGTTCTGTTGGCGGCAATCACATTGAGCGGCGCGACCGTCCTTGCTGACGAGACGAATTACAGCGTGGCCGACGTTGTATCATCGCAACAGGTCATTCAGCCGGTCAGCGAGCAGGGAGATAAGGGAGATTATACCTGTCGTCTGCGCATATATGTCGTGGAGCCGTTTTCACGATTCGTCGACGCATCAGCGGCGCATTATGATTTCGGTTTCTTGGACTTCATGTATAATTCCGAAATTACTTTGGCCTACCAGGAAAGTCTTACCGATACCGCCACATGGGATGCCAGCGGAACCGATTTCGATGACATTACCGAAGGCAATATCATGGCGATCGCGGT
>CAZVNK010000160.1:0-6646 GCA_964628115.1 uncultured Ignavibacteriaceae bacterium
GCTAATGATACTCGTCGGACTGGTGGTGCCGGCCGGAGCGGTGCAGGGCGGCGCCGGATCCGGCAGTCTCCAAGTCGGGTATACCTTTCTCGATGAGGACGGTCATCAGGGATTGTATCGCGGATCGTATAATCAGTACGACGGCGCCGTTTTGTCGCTGGAGCGATTCCGCTACCGGTTCGACAACGGTTTGCGTCTAAACGCCGACTTGAAACGAATCGCCATGAACAACCGCAATCTGGCGCTCGGTCTCGATCATCCCGGAAGTTTCGGCGTGCAATTGACCAATCATCAATATCGGCGGGTGTATAATTACACCGGCAATGCCTATACGCGGCGTAACCGGACCGGCGGCTCAGCGTGGTTTTTTCCGGTCAAATACGTCAAAGTGTACGCAGGCGGTAATTATGTCAACCGCACCGGCATGACCGAAGATCTTTTCGAACCGGGCGCACTGACCGCCATGCAGGAGATCGATTACAGCCAGTCGGAATTTCACGCCGGAGTTCGGGGCACCTATCTGGGACGGATGTTCCGGGCCGAATACCGCACCGCGACGTATTCCGACAATGTCGACGACAGTCGCGACCAGAAACGATATCGTATTCGACTCGACGGGCATGTCCCGGTTCCGCGCTACGAGGACCGGCTGATACTTCGCGGCGGATTCATGCATTTCGAGACAACATACGATCAGACCGATTTCAAAATCAGCGCCAACACGGTTTGGGGCGGAGCGAATGTCAATCTTCCGGAGAATTTCTCCGTAACCTATCGCGTCTTTTTCAATCGCACCAGTTCCGACAGCGATCTGGTCGCCACCGACAATATCGCCAACGCGGTGTATGTCACCCACACCTGGCCCCTGCTGGCGGGACTGACCGCCGGATATCAGCATGATCTTACCGACGACTATGACAACGAAGTCAAATCGAATTCGTTTTATTTTTCCGGTTGGTTGCAGGCCACCGAGCAAATCAGCCTGCGTGGCGAGTACGGAATGCGCGCCGAGGAAGTCAAGACCGGAAGCCGCCTGGTGGGCGATGAAGACCGCAACCGTTTCAAGCTGTCGGCCCGATATCGCCACCAGCGATACGGAACCGCAAAAGTTTCTTTTGAAAATAAAACCCGCGAAAACGACCAACTCGGCACCGAAACCGATTTCAGCCGCATTGCGGTCGATTTCAGCACCGGCTATCGCGGATACGGGACGCTGAGCGGAGGCTATGCCTATACCGTCGGCGAATACACCGATATCGAAACGACTTTCGAGTTCTGCGATCATTTCCTCTACGCCGACGTCACCGCCGAGGAATATCGCAATGTGACCATAGGCGGCGGGATCACCTACTATCGCAGTAAACGCGATCTCGACGTGGACCGCGTGACCGTGCGTTTGAAGGCGTCATACCGCTTCATGGAGGATTATCATCTCGAAGGCGTATACAACATTCACAACTTCGACGACTATCTCATCCGCGACGCCTATTACACGGCAAATATCATTGAAATAAATATACGTAAGGATATATCCATATAAAGGAGTCATGCCATGAAATACCAGTTCGCATTGGTAATCGGCCTTGCAATTGTACTGATGCTTGTCGGCGTCGGTTGCGAACGCAAGGTGGTGTATGAGGGCGACGGTGGACAGGCCTCGTTAAACAGCTGTTTCACCTGCCATGGTGATGACGGTCTGCTACTGGCCGCACAGGGCGAATGGCAGAACTCGATTCATGCCTCCGGCAACAACGTCGATTACACCAATCGCGGAGAAGGCGACGATTGCACCGAGTGCCACGATCACCAGGGCTTTGTGGATCTGGTCACGACCGGATCAACGGATGGGCCGTATGACCAGGTCAGCTCCATTCACTGCTTCACCTGCCATGCCCCGCATACGCGCGGCGACCTCACTCTGCGGGAGTCCAATGCCTATACGCTCGCCGACGGTTCGACATTCGACCATGGAAGCGGGAATCTGTGCGCCAACTGCCATCATGCGCGGCAATCGGTTAACGACATCACCGACGATCAAGAAGTTCACCGCTACTGGGGACCGCACCACGGCCCGCAGGCCGATCTGGTGAATGCCTCGAACGGCTATGAGTTTGACGGGTACGAATACGGCAATACCGGTCACGGCGCGGTCGATGAAGGCAATTCCTGTATCGGTTGTCATATGGGCAATCCACAAACTCATATCGGATACAAGATCGGCGGCCACAGTTTCAATATGTCGGCCTATGATGAAAGCGCCGATTCGATCGTGACATTGGTCGGTGTTTGTAACGAATGTCATCCTTCAGCCGACAATTTCGATTATGAAGGCATTCAGACCAATGTGGAAACATTGCTTGATGATCTGGAAGCACTGCTGTACACCGCGGGAATCGTCGATGAGGACGGTCACCCCAACGGTCTGCCCTATCCGCCGGTCGGTCCTTTAACCATCGATGACGCGGATGTCGCCGGAGCGCTGTTCAATTTCCTCATGGTCGAGGAAGATCGCTCGCACGGTGTGCATAATCCGGAGTACATCGTCGATCTCCTTGAAAGTTCGATTGACGTCATGGAGGATTATTTGTCCCCTGAAAAGGCATTCACGGCGGTTCATCCACAATCGGCCCATTAAGCCAGCCAGGCACAAACATGACCCTCCCGATTCGGGAGGGTCTTTTTTTTTGCGTAAAACTCAAGCAAAGGTACCACTCTCCCCCGATTTCGGGGAACAAAGCACCGAGTCCGGTTGTCTTGAAACATAACGACCAATGCAAATGAAAAATCGGATGTTACATTATCGAAAGAATAAACAGGAAAGGAATATCCCATGAAGGAACGAACCGGCGTGGTGGAAATGAAGGGTAATCCCCTGACGATTCTCGGCGACGAAATCAAGGCCGGGATGGATGCTCCCGACGTGGAACTGGTCGACAACGACCTCAAACCGTTCAGACTCTCGACGTTTAAAGGCAAGGTCACCATTCTCTCGGCGGTCCCCTCACTCGACACCCCGACTTGTGATACCGAGACTCGTCGTTTCAATGAAGAGGCCGTCAAACTCGGTTCGGATGTGGCGATAGCGACGATCAGCATGGACTTGCCGTTCGCCCAGAAGCGATGGTGCGGCACAGCCGGAGTCGACAACGTGATTACTCTCTCCGACTATCGCGGAGGTGAATTCGGCAAGGCATACGGCGTTCTGATCAAAGAATTACACCTGCTGGCTCGGGTGATTTTCGTGGTCGATAAAAACGGCGACGTCCAATATGTCCAGTATGTCAAAGAAACCGGCCAGGAACCGAATTACGGCGAGGTGCTCGACGCGGTTAAAAAACTGACGTAATCGCATGAGAAATCGATTGGCCGGCGGTAGTAGTTCGGGACTCGCCCGATTCGGTAAAAAAGTCGGCATTGGATATTGCGAATATGCCTGTTTTGCCGTATCTTGGGAAATTACAGTCCCTTAGGGTGACATAACAATCGACAATGAAGCGTTCACTTGTATTCTGGAGGATGAGATGAATTTCAATTCCGTAGATGAAATTCTGGATTTTGCCATCGATCGCGAACAGGAAGCATCCGATTTCTACGCCGCTCTGGCCGCCAAATCCGAAAAACCGTACATGCGCGATGTTTTCACGCAGTTTTCCAAAGAAGAACTCGGTCACAAGAAAAAAATCGAAGCGGTCAAAGGCGGCAAGCAATTGGCCCAGGCCGAGAAGAAAATTCTCGATCTCAAAATCGGCGATTTCCTGCAACCGGTCGACGTCGAATCCGGCAAAGACCTGAGTTATCAGGAGGCTCTCGTGGTCGCGATGAAACGCGAGAAGGAATCCTTCCGCCTTTATAACGACCTGGCCAACGCCACCGACGATGATAACGTGCATACGCTGTTCCAGTCGCTGGCTCAGGAAGAAGCCAAGCACAAACTCCGGTTTGAACTGGAATACGACGAGAACGTACTCAAGGAGAATTAATTTCATTCTCGATGGGAATTACGGAAACATCCCGCGTGTTTTGGTGTTTAGGCGATAATATACAAAACGGAAAACGAATAACTAAACAAAGTGAGTCATAAGGAGAATCGAAATGATCAGCCCAAAAATGCAGGATGCCTATAACGAACAAATCAGAGAGGAGCTGTTTTCGGCCTATCTATACATGGCGATGTCGGCCTATTTCGAGTCGCTGAATCTTAAGGGATTCGCGAAGTGGATGACCACCCAGTCGCAGGAAGAAGTCGCTCATGCGATGAAGTTTTACCATCACATTCTCGAGCGTGGCGGCAAAGTCGAACTGAAGGCGATTGACAAACCGAAAACCGCCTGGGACTCTCCGCTGAACGCGTTCGAGGAAGCCTATCAGCACGAACAACACATTACCGACTGTATCAACAAACTGGCCGCGCTGGCCAAAGAGGAAAACGACCTTCCCTCACACACCATGTTGCACTGGTTTATCGACGAGCAGGTCGAGGAGGAAGCCTCCACCAGCGAAGTTGCCGAGAAATTGAAAATGATCGGTGACCATCCTCAGGGTCTGTTCATGATGGACGGATTCCTCGGAAAACGCGAATAAATTTCGATGAAAACATCTTCTCCGGCCTTTCGCCCGTGTGGTGAAAGGCCGGTTGCGTTTTATCGATAAAGTGCGTACCATATTGCCGCAGGATTCACCATACAGAGGCGGAATCGTTATGACAAATGATAAAGTCAAAACCTTTACCGAACAGCGCGAACGACTCAACGAGCTGGTGCTCAAACACGCCGGAGTCAACACCAAACGATTGTTCGCCATCGATCATCAGGTGTACCAGGACGGCGCGCTTCCGGCCCGCACCAAGGAATTGCTGGGACTGGTGGCATCGTTGGTACTGCGATGCGACGACTGTATCATGTACCATGTCATTCGCTGTCATGAAGAGGGTATCGGCGACGACGAGCTGGAAGAAGCCCTTGCCGTCGGGTATACCGTGGGCGGATCGATCACAGTGCCGCATCTGCGGCGGGTCTGGCAGGCTTGGGAGGAATTGCGACAAGTCGGCACCGACGACGGAGACTGAACCATGACCAAACCCGGCTGGAAAACCGATGAAGGCGGCCTGCTTGACGCGATCAGGATTATCATCGACGACAACACCGAGCGTGACGACAAACTCGCCCGAATCTGCCGTCTTCTCGCGGACAATATCGCCTACTACGACTGGGTCGGCTTTTATCTGGTCGATCCGGAACGCGAACGTGAGCTGTATCTCGGGCCGTATGTCGGTGCACCGACCGAGCACGTCCGCATCCCGTTCGGCAAAGGAGTCTGCGGACAGGCGGCGGCCACCGGACAGACATTCGTGATCGACGATGTCACCATCGAGGATAATTACCTGGCCTGTAGACTGCATGTAAAGGCGGAAATCGTCGTTCCCATGTTCAGGGACGACGCCATGATCGGACAGATCGATATCGACTCACACACCGCCGAGGTTTTCGATGAAATCGACCGGCGGTTTCTCGAGCAGGTCTGCAGTGAAACAAGTCGCCTGTTTTAATGCGAACGGTTTTGCTATTTTGAGAGGATGAATATGTCGCAATCAGCAAACGCCATCGAGCGTCAGGCTTTCAGGACGATGGGCTACGGTCTGTATATCGTCACGTCGACCATGGACGAAAAACTCAACGGACAGGTCGCCAACACCGTCTTTCAAGTCACGTCACAACCACCGCAAATAGCGACGTCCCTGAGTAAAAACAACCTCACTCACGAATTCATCTCCAAAAGCGGCGTTTTTGCGGTTTGCGTGATTGCACGGGAAGCCCCCTTCACGTTTATCGGGCCCTTCGGATTCCGATCCGGGCGCGTAATGGACAAGTTTGAGAACGTGCCGTATGCAATCGGTGTCACCGGATGCCCGCTTATCACCGAACACGTGGTCGCAACCATTGAGGCCAAAGTGGTGCAAACGGTCGATTGCGGCACCCATACCCTGTTCATCGGAGAAGTGATCGGTGCGAAAAAAACAGGCGACGCCGAACCGATGACCTACGCCTGGTATCATGAACATCTCAAGGGAAAAACGCCGGTCGATTCGCCGACGCATATTCCCGACAACTGACCGACGCAGGCGAAGTTGTTTTTCGTCGGGCTATTTCTCTTTTAAATTGGGATTGATGGTTTTTTCCGAATCAGGATCGGTGAACAGTGGATTTTCCAACCGCCACTTGGTTTTCTCCACCTTATCCTTGATATCCTCAATCTGCTGAGTGATGCGCCTGATACGTGTCGAATCCGATGCCGGGGCCAGAGAGAGATATCTTTTGTACTGCGCAACAGCCTCTTCATGGCGCTTCATCCATTCATAGGTCGCTCCCAGACTGTAATAGGCATAGGCATAAGTAGGATCAAGCTGTATGACCATCTGGTAATCGGCCTCGGCATCCTCAAGGTAATCCAGATTATAATTGACCAGCCCGCGATTGAAATACGCCTCCTTGAATTTCGGGTCGGCCTCGATGGCGCGCGTGTAACTGTCCAACGCCATTTCATCGGACTTTTTGTGGTCATAGGCAAGACCGAGATTGTAATAGGCTTTGGCAAAATTCGGACGGACATTGACCGCATCGACAAAATCATTGATGGCGCGCTCGATCTC
>CAZVNK010000161.1:0-1724 GCA_964628115.1 uncultured Ignavibacteriaceae bacterium
CGCCACACCGACCACGATGAGCAGTCCGGTGCCGCCGAAGAAATAATTTACGTTCAACTGCCCGATCAGTACCCACGGCAGGATGGCGATGGCCGCAAAGAACAAGGCTCCCGGCAGGGTAATGCGGGTCAGGATGCGTTCGATATGCTCGGCGGTGCGCTTGCCCGGACGGATGCCGGGAATAAAGCCGCCGTTCTTGCGCATGTTGTCGGCGATATCGATCGGGTTAAAGACGATCGCGGTATAGAAGTACCCGAAGAACACGATGATCAGGCCGTAGATGATCGAATAACTGAAACCTCCCGGCGCCAGCCAGTTGGCCACGATATTGGCGATCCATTCGGTGTTCGGGAACAACTGCTGAACCGTCGCCGGCAGAAACATGATCGACTGCGCGAAGATGATCGGGATCACGCCCGCGGAGTTGACCGAGAGCGGCAGATGCGTGGTGGCGCCACCGTACACCTTGCGGCCGATAATACGTTTCGGATATTGCACCGGCACCTTGCGTTGAGCGCGGGTGACGAGAATCACGGCGGCGATCACGGCGACCATCATGGCGACCATCACGACCTCGACGAAGATCGAACGGGTGCCGTACCAGAGGTACTGGACTTCCTCGATCACGGCGTCGGGGAAACGAGCGACAATGCCGATGAAAATGATCAGCGAGATGCCGTTACCGATCCCTCGTTCGGTGATCTGTTCTCCCAGCCACATGATAAATATCGTCCCGCAGGTAAAGGTCAGAATCGTCAGCGGGACGAAGGTCATGTATGGCATGTGGACGATGGGAAATCCCTCCAGTTCAATCGAAGTCAAAAACTGGGCGGTCCCGAAGGCCTGCAGGGCGGCGATTAAAACCGTCAGGTATCGCGTGTACTGCGTGATCTTTCGGCGGCCTTCCTCACCCTCTTTCTGGAGGCGTTGCAGATAGGGAACGACTGCCCCGAGCAACTGAAGCATAATGGACGCGGAGATGTAGGGCAT
Organism: uncultured Ignavibacteriaceae bacterium; assembly: GCA_964628115.1. Lineage (GTDB taxonomy): Bacteria > Zixibacteria > MSB-5A5 > GN15 > PGXB01 > JAFGAL01. The sequence continues at coordinate 991 of CAZVNK010000161.1, forward strand.
GATGCCGAGGGCAAAGATGGTTGCCTTGCGGAACGATCCGCCGGCAAACATGTCAAACAGTCCGAAAATACTGTCCCCGGAAAGCGCCTGGGAAAGCATCGATCCGTCCACGCCCGGCGTCGGGATAGGTCCGCCGATCCGATATACCACCAGCATGGCGAACGTAAAGAAGATTCGCTTCCGCAGTTCCTCTATTTTAAAAATGGATTTAAACGTACCAAACACTAGATCACCTCGGTTTTTCCACCGGCGGCTTCGATTTTCTCTTTGGCGCTTTTGGAAAACTTGGAAGCTTTGACCGTCAGAGCGGCTTCAATGGTTCCGACGCCCAGAATTTTAACCGGCCGGCGAGTTGACTTGATAATGCCCAATTCCTTTAGTGTTTCGGGGCTGACTTCGCCGGGCTGGCATTTGGTCAGCGCGGAGATGTTCACCTCCTGATATTCTTCCCTGAAAATATTCTTGAATCCTCGTTTGGGAACGCGCCGATAGAGCGGCATCTGTCCGCCTTCGGACCAATCATGGATATTGGAAACCCCGCCGGAACGCGACCGCTGGCCCTTGTGTCCCCTGGTCGAGGTTTTGCCCATGCCGCTACCGGGTCCGCGCCCGACACGTTTGCGGGTTCGTCTCGATCCCGGCGCGGGACGCAATTCTGAAAGTTTTAACGGGGCCATTACTCTTCCACCTTCTCACACGTTACTAAATGCTGTACTGCTCTGACCATGCCGCGT
>CAZVNK010000161.1:1734-6629 GCA_964628115.1 uncultured Ignavibacteriaceae bacterium
ATTTGCGGAGTGTCATCGTGCACGACGGTCCGGTGCAATTTGCCCAGCCCGAGCGCGATGACGGTCCGCTTCTGTTTGAAATTGCGGTCAATGGCACTGTGTATTTGTGTTATTTTCAATTTAGCCATCGGAAACCTCACCACCACCGGTGAACGCTTAACCTTCGGTCCGGTATCTTAACTGTTCATCTTGCGAACGCAGGGAAAGCAATCCGTTCATGGTGGCTTTAACCACGTTATGGGGATTGCGGCTACCCAGCGCCTTGGTCAGGACGTCCTGGAAACCCGCGGATTCCAGCACGGCGCGCACGGCTCCGCCGGCGATCACACCGGTCCCGGGAGAGGCCGGTTTGAGCACGACGGTCGAGGCGCCGAATTTACCGAGCACCTGATGCGGGATGGTTCCCGTCTCGGTGATGGTAACCTGCGGCATGTTTTTTCGGGCCGCGTCGGTTCCCTTGCGGATGGCCTCGGCAACCTCGGAAGCCTTGCCCAGGCCGACTCCCACCTTGCCGTCTTTCTTGCCGACCGCCACCAGGGCCGTAAAGCTGAACCGTCGTCCGCCCTTAACCACTTTGGCCACACGATTCACGTGGATAACCCGCTCCTCGTAATCAAGGCCTTCCATTTCCATTTTCGCCAAACTTTACCTCGCGATACTATCTAAAATTCCAACCCGGCGCCACGGGCCGCCTCGGCCAGGGCTTTGACACGGCCATGGTACACATTCCGGTTGCGATCGAACGCGACCTTCTTGATTCCCTTGGCCAGGGCCTGCTTGGCCAGCTCCTCGCCGACGATGGCCGCCGCCTCGGTTTTTTTCTTGTCGGACAATTTGGAGACGATCTCCTTTGACATCGAAGAACATGCCGTCAGGGTCACCATCTTTTCATCATCGACGATCTGCGCAAAGATGTTCTTGAGCGATTTCGCCACCGTCAGCCGGGGTCGATCGGTCGTCCCGGCCACCTTGGCGCGGACACGCCGCCGGCGTCTTTCCGCACGTATCAGTTTATGATCCTTCGCCATTGTATCTCACCAGCCTTTACTTACCAGCACCGGCCGTTTTGCCGGCCTTGCGACGAATCTGCTCGTCGCTGTATTTTATCCCCTTGCCCTTGTACGGCTCCGGGGGACGGAATGATCGAATTTTGGCGGCGGTCATGCCGACCAACTGCTTGTCGATTCCGGTTATGATAATTTTGTTTTCCTTGGGGATCACCTGCAGATCCACCCCGTCGGGGGGGCGCATGATCAGCGGGTGCGAGTATCCCACGTTCACTTCCAGCAGGGGACCTTTTATTTCCGCGCGATAGCCGACGCCGACCATTTCCAGGGTCTTGCTGAAGCCGTCGGACACGCCGGTCACCATGTTCTGTATGAGCGTGCGGGTCAGCCCGTGGAGCGACCGGTGCTCGCGATGATCGGACGGCCGGGTCACCACGACCTGCTTTTCCTGCACGTCGATATTCATGGCCTGAGGAAGCTTCCGTGACAGTTCTCCCTTGGGGCCTTTGACCGTCATGGTACAATCCTTGAGGTCCACTTTCACGCCGCCGGGGATATCGACGGGCATTTTACCTATCTTGGACATAAGTTCTACTCCCCTTACCAGACCGTACAGATGACTTCGCCGCCGATGTGCCGTTTGAAGGCTTCGGCGTTGGTCATGATACCCTGCGACGTGGACATCACGGCGATCCCGACCTGGCTACGGCCCATACGCTTGATGTCATCAATCGCATAGTACGTACGCAGGCCCGGACGGGACACCCTCTGCAAGCCCTTGATAATGGGTTCGTCCTCGCGGCTGTATTTCAAATACAGGCGCAGGATACCCTGCTTGCGATCGGGAATCTCCACCATGTCCCGCAGGAATTTTTCATCGAGCAGGACGCGGGCGAGTTCGCGTTTCATTTTTGACGCGGGAACATCGACCGCCCGCTTTCTGGCCTTGGAGCCATTCCGTATTCTGGTTAACATATCCGCAATCGGATCAGTCATCGACATTGTATGCCTCTATTACTTTTAACTTACCAGCTGGCCTTCACGATACCGGGAATATCGCCTGCCAGCGCCAGTTCACGAAAACAGATTCGGCACAAGCCAAACCGTCTGAGATAGGCCCGGGACCGGCCGCATCGCCGGCAACGACTGTATGCCCGAACCTTATACTTCGGTTTCCGCTGTTGCTTTTCGATCAAACACTTCTTTGCCACGTCATCTCCTATTTGGCAAACGGCATGCCCAGCTCGGTGAGCAGTTGACGGCATTCCTCGTCGTTGGTCGCCGTCGTGGTGATCGAGATGTTCATACCGCGAATTTTATCTATTTTGTCGTAATCGATTTCCGGAAAAATAATCTGTTCCTTGATCCCGAGATTAAAATTCCCCCGGCCGTCGAAGGACTTCGGGGAAATTCCCCGGAAGTCGCGAATGCGCGGGATGGCGACATTCATCAGACGGTCCAGAAACTCGTACATGCGTTCGCGCCGCAGGGTAACCTTGACGCCGATTTTGGCGCCCTGGCGGAGCTTGAAGTTCGAGATCGATTTCCGCGCGGCGGTCGCCACCGGTTTCTGCCCGGCAATGCGGGTCATATCGTCGATGGCGGCGTCGAGCGCCTTGGGATTGGCAATCGCCTCACCGAGTCCCACGTTGACGGTTACCTTCGTCAGTTTGGGAACCTGCATCACCGATGAATATTTGTTTTCTTTCATCAGTTTGGGAACGATTGTCTTTGCGTATAATTCTTTCAACCTGGCCATAACAGTACCCGTTAAATCTGCTCGCCCGTCTTGCGACAGATACGTATTTTGGTCTTTCGTCCACCCTCTTCAATGTATCGATAACTGACCTTGGTGGGGGCGGATATGGACTTGTTATATATACCGACGTTGGAGCGGTGAATGGGGGCTTCTTTCCTGACAATCCCGCCTTTGGGATTGGACTGGGTCGGCCGCGAATGGCGGCTGATCAGGTTGACGCCCTCGATGATAAGCCGGTTGGTCTTGGTGAAGACGTGCAAGACCTTGCCGGTTTTTCCCCGATCCTTTCCGCGTCTGATATATACGATGTCGCCTTTTTTAATATTCATCATCAGCTCCTTATAGAACCTCTGGAGCAAGCGAAATTATTTTCATAAACTGCTTTTCACGCAGTTCACGCGCGACGGGTCCGAAGATACGGGTGCCGCGCGGCTCTTTCTGGTCATTTATAATCACCGCGGCGTTGTCGGAGAAGCGGATCACCGATCCGTCACGTCGCCGCGTGTTTGCCTTGGTTCTCACCACTACCGCCTTGCAAATCTCGGACTTCTTAACCGTGCCGCCGGGAATAGCATCCTTCACCGTCACCACAATAATATCGCCGATTTTGGCATAGCGTCGCCGTGAACCCCCGAGAATACGGAAACACATCACCCGTTTTGCTCCGGAGTTATCGGCAACGATCAATTGAGTAGATTCCTGAATCATGGTATTACTCCCGAATTACAACGGCAAGTATTCCTTACTTGGCCTTCTCCACGATATCGACCAACCGCCAGCGTTTCATGGCGGATAGCGGTCTGGTTTCCATTATTCTCACCAGATCACCGGTACGGGCCGCATTGGCCTCGTCATGCGCGTAGAATTTGCTGTACTGCTTGATGACCTTGTTGTACAACGGGTGTTTCATGGTGCGCACGATCCTGACGGTGACGGTTTTGTCCATCTTGTCGGAGAGGACTGTTCCCAGCCTGACCTTTCGACTGTTTCTGGCCATAGACATGTATCCTTTTACTCGCTCTTCTCTTCGTCGTTCTTGGTGGCGCTCTTATCGCCTTGATCCAGAATGGAGACCGGTGAATCGACAATCATTCGAATCCCCTTGCGTTCCTCGTAGAGAATGGTTTCCACTTTGGCGATATCCCGCCCCAACGTCCGCAGGCGCAGAGGATTGTCAAGCTCCTTGAGACTGCGGCGCATATTCAAATTAAACAATTCTTCCATCAGCTCGTGCTTTTTCTGCAGGAGTTCGTCTCTGGTCAAATCTCTGAGTGTATCGATTTTCATGGTTCCCGCTCCTTAGGTATCGGCCCGAGTGACAAATTTCGTTTTGATGGGCAGTTTGTTACTGGCCAGGCGGAATGCCTCCTGGGCCATGGTCTGCTCAACGCCCTCGATCTCAAAAAGAATCCGTCCCGGTTTCACTACGGCCACCCAGTATTCGGGCGCGCCCTTACCCTTGCCCATCCGGGTTTCGGCGGGCTTCTTGGTTACCGGCTTATCGGGAAAGACGCGGATCCAGACCTTGCCACCGCGCTTGATATAACGCGTCAGAGCAATACGGGCGGCTTCAATCTGTCGGTAGGTAATCCAGGCCGGCTCCAGCGCTTTCAAGCCATACTGCCCGAAAGACACGGCACTGCCGCGATACGCCTTTCCGGTCATCCGTCCGCGCTGTTGTTTACGATACTTGACTTTGCTCGGCATTAACATAATCTATAAACTCCCGCCTATGCGTCCACTCCGCTCGGTTATTCCTTCTTGTCCTGAGGCTTGTCTTTTCTTACGCCATCGCGGGCCGGCTCGGATTTGGCCGGGCCGCTCTTGTCGATCACCCGGGGGCGATCACCACCGCCCTCGTGAGGCCTTCTCGGCGCACCCTGACGGTTGTCTCCGCCCTGTCCGCCCGGTCCGCCCTGATTGGCATCATCGCGGGAACGACGCACCCGTCCGCGCGGACGGCGCTTGCGTTTTCTCTCGTCGCGACGACGGCGTTCCTTGCGGCTGGACACGTCGAGATCCGGACGATCCGTCGCGGATTTATCGATTTCATCCTTGACCGTCAGTTCACCTGAGCCCATTACCGGATATAAAGATAAATATCATTTATTAAAATCAAACGGATGGGA
>CAZVNK010000162.1:0-716 GCA_964628115.1 uncultured Ignavibacteriaceae bacterium
CCGGAAAATGTTGCCATCCAGGGAAGGCTTCAGGCCGGTAACTTCCTGCTTATGCCAGGGGATGTCAAATTCGTCGATCAGAATGGCGACGGTTACATCAATCCCGGAAACAGGCTGATCAAGGATGCAGACGGTAATCCTGATTATGGTGATCTTAAGATCATTGGTCACCGAAAAATTGCTTCGATGCACCTTGAGAATCAATGCGGGTTTTTCATCAAGCGCGGTACGATAATCCGCAAGCGTGGTGATATTGGACGTTCCGATTTCCAGAAGTCGTGCACCGGAATTGCGGATGATATCGGGGATGCGAAAGCCGCCGCCGATTTGCACCAACTCGCCCCGTGAGATAATCACTTTGCGCCGTTTGGCAAAAGTATTCAGAATCATGAACAGCGCGGCGGCGTTGTTGTTGACCACCGTTCCGGCCTCCGCGGTCGACAGCATGGCCAGATAGCGCTCCGCCAGAACGCCTCGTTTGCCGCGTTTGCCGGAGGGGACGTCGAATTCCACGTTCCCGTAACCGGTAATCTGTTTTTTGATATTCTCGAACAGCGTTTCCGAGAGCGGGGCGCGGCCGAGATTGGTATGCACCAGTATGCCGGTCCCGTTGATGACCCGACTGATACGGCTAACGGTGACGGTCGGGATCGCCACGACGGCGTCATGCACGTCTCCGTTATAGGTCAGCGGCGTTTTCGCCGTTTCCATTTTTT
>CAZVNK010000162.1:726-6614 GCA_964628115.1 uncultured Ignavibacteriaceae bacterium
GGGCGCGCCAATGCCGCCCCGGCTTCGATTACCGCCGGATCATTCGCCAGTTCCTCGATTGCGGGCAGATCACGACGGTGTCTGATTTCCTTGTCGGTCATGTCAATTCATCCATTCGTTCAATCATTAATCATCTACCGGTCGACGGTACCGTATCAACATACCACATAACACATTCAGAAACAAGCCGGGAAATATCGGGATAATAAATGTTTAGAAACGAATGTCAACCCAAATTCGCAGTTCTCTCACGTGGGAGTTGCGGCTCTGCAGTCTGTCGTTGGTGTCCTGCCAACGTCCGCTGAGACCGCCTCTGATCTGGCTTGAGAAAGAATACGATATGGTCGGCGTGATCAGAAGCACGGAGCGATCCGAAAGTTTCGTACTCACGCCTTCGGAGGAGGTCGGGAAGTTGTCCGACTGTTCCTTTTGTAACGAGACATCCAGAGAAAGCGACATGGTCGATTTGAACCGAATCCGTCCGAACAGCGGCAAACGGATACCGGTCGGCATCGAGAATGAGTACTTGGTCGACACTTTGCTGGTGGTCGACGTCGATTTGGTGTGTTTGGTCCCGACGCCGTTCAGACCGTTAAAGGCTTTGGATTCGGTAATCGAGCGATCCATGTTGACATTGACCTGCATATTGCGAAAGATATTAAAGGAAAACGATATCAACGGCCGTTGCGCGGTGGTTATCGTTTCACCGGTGGTGATGCCGGTTTCCAGGTTGACCGTCTCCCCCTTGGACCGGGAATAGTTGGTGCGTGGCTGGAAGGTCTTGATAATCGAATTGAAGGTTTTGAACGTTCGCAATGGTCGAATCGAAAACCTGATATCGGGAAACACCGTACTGATACTCTTCTGTGGATTGACCGATTTGACCACGTCCTCGGTGAACTTCTTGCTATAAGAAACATCGGCCTTGATCCCCCCGAAGAAACTGGTTCCGGATCGCAATGAATACGAAACGGTCTTGGTCTGGGCGTTGGATGACGTCGTCGAAATATCACTGCGTCTACTGGCTCCGATCTCATCGGTAAGCCCGAAGCGGAATTTCATCTGGGCGCGCTCGGTCAGCCCGATAAACGTATAGTTGTATTTCTCGCTGTAATCATACCCAAAGGGATCGACCCATGAGGTTAAAAAGCCCATGACTTTTGAAACCGGTCGCAAGGCTCTCTGGATAACATTGTCACCGGAGACGACTGTTTTCTTGCCCTTGACTTCGGGAAGCCCTCGACGCTGTTGGGGTTTGCTGACCGTAAACAGCTTCTGCAAATCCAGACTGCCGGAGACCCCGTAACTTTTGGATGAACTTGCGGTACGGGTGGTGTCGCTGACGTTCAAATTCTCCCGGTAAGCCACGGAATAGTTTAACTTGTGTGTCAGGAATCCGAACAACTTGGGATCATAGGCCGCACTGAACGCCTGGCTGTAATTGGTTTCCAGGCCGAGACGAAACTTGCTGGGACTGAAGCTGAAATGATAGGTCTTTGGATCACTTAAATCCCGTTGGGTATCCATGCTGTAATTGGTGGTCAGCACGTCCGAAATACGATACGTGATTTTCATGGAGCCGTGAAAGTCGCGTTTAAGAGTATTGGTCGTGATACCGCTGGAGTTTTCGGTCAGGCGGAACGTGCGGTTGAAATCGCTGGTGAAATTCCATGAATTGGGAAAGATATAAAACTTGCTCTTGTTCAATTTGTTAAGCAATGGAACCGGCTGAGTCCAGAAAAACGGGCGCAGGCTCGGAACGGTGCGGATATTCAATCCGTAAGAACCGCCCAACCGATAGTTTTCACTGAACGACCGCGGCGCCGACGGTGACCGTCCCTCGGTCCGCGTGTATGAAAAATTGGTCTTGACATTGTTCAGCAATACCGAGAAAAGCGGATTGTTGGTCTTCTTGTTCACATTCTGGGATACGGTCAAGGCTTTGGTCTCGTTGACCGTGCTTTCCGAATCGCGTAATTCCTCCGGGAGAACGATATCGGTGTTGAAACGCAATCGCGGAACGTCGGTCGATTTCGAATACCTCAGGGAAACCGGAATGCTGGCGTTGAACGACTTGGGCAGGAAACGGTCCACCCGCCAGTTCACGCTGAAATTATACGACGTCGTCGATTTGCCGCTTCCCAGGTTGACCTGCGATCCGGCGCGGGTCGACGATGAGATACCGACAAAATAGGCGTTCTTGTAGAGATAACCCGCGCTGTACGTAAACAAATCGGCCACGTTGCCGCTGACCGTCAGACGGGCGGCGATACCGACGTCCCTGCGGACATCTGACAGACGCAATTCATCGAACCAAACCGTCCCCGACAGCTTCCGGTCGGGATTGAGGCTTTGCAGTCCCATCGCCAGATATTTGACGCGGGTGATCGTGGGCGTGCCGACAATCCGATAATTGCCCGCCAGAGTGTCATAGGGTGAAGTGTCTCCGGTCTCACGACCCTGCTGGTAGATTTCCTTGATACCGGTGATTTCGTCGAAGTTTATCTGAACGCCGTTGTCGTTCCATCCGGGTCGCAGAGTATCCTGAAATGAATAGTAGTTTTCATCGTCCTGCCCGATACGGAAGAAATACAAGACGCTGTCGGTCGAGGCCGATTCCGGTCCGTGGACGAACATTTCGAGGGCGCCATATCCCATATAGTTGGGAGCATCATACAGAATCCGCTGGGCGATACAGGTATCACCGTAAGCAAGCGAATCATAGGTCAGCATCAGCGATTGCTCCGGCTCGGTCACCTGAGTAGTCTGATCATAATAACCGGAAACCCCGGGGGGAGGCGTATAAATGTCGCCGTTTTCCTGCGTGTTGATAACCGCAACGCTGAACTGGGTCGACGAATTGGGATCCTCTCCGTACAACAGGGTGTCGCGCCAGTTGGATTCAACCATATCAAGCGAAGCGATTTTGACATCGAAAGGCGTGTTGTCCAGCGACTCGAACCACATCCGCACATAGGCGATTTGTGTCCATTTCGGTGCGCCCACAATGCCGTCCAGCGAAAGCGAATCCTGAAGCGGGATACGATACGTGCGCCAGCCGTATTCGTTGCGCGATCCCTCGACCAGAAACCTGTCATCGGCCAGATCGATGCTGTATGAAAAATAGTTATTGGGCGTGCTGAAAATGCGATCCAGGTTGATATCCTCGGTGTCGGGGTATCCCCAGCGATCGGGATCGAGCGCGTTGCCCTCGGTTCCGTTGATATGACTGTAATCGTTTTCATTACAGCCGTTGCAATCATCGCCGTATCCGTTGTAATACCAGTTGTCGTTATTGGGATCGTCGGGATTTCCCCCACCGGTTTCCCGATCGTCCGGCTTACCGTCCAATCCCACGTCCTCACCGTCATCGAGCGCGTAGTTCAGGTTGGTATCTTCGGTATCCAGCGAATCTGACCCGTTGATGTCCTCCGTAATTTCACCCAAATCGAAATGGATGACACCTTCATCGCCCTTTAGTCGAATCTCAAGGAGCTGGACCAGATTCTGGTTGGTGGAACCACCCGTCATATATTTGGTCAATCCCGCCCAGCTTGAGGTAGGATCGAAAAACGTGGTATCCTCGTCCACGTCGACAATGCGATAATCCAACACCGTGGGATCGTACTCAACCCAAAGCGTGTGCGTTCCGCTTTCTCCGGCGGCGAGTTCCCTATCCCAGATCTCATCGGTGGCCACCTGTTGATAGGGATTGTACCAGACCAGCCGCGCCCGGCGACGGTAGTCGGCCAACCCGACCGGCTTGGAACTGAAATACCATTTTTCGCGGAAAACCCCGAGCGAATACGCATCCCGGCTACCTTCGAAATCATCGACATACGCCACGCCGTCGACGTTGGGATTCGGAATCGATTGCGCGAATTCACCGGAAATCGCAAGATTCGAGGGCGCCTCGGTGCTGAAAAACGGCAGGGCGTTCACGGCGCTGGTAATAAAATTCGGTTTCATCTTAAAGGAACCGTCCACATCCCAGACGATGGTTTCAGCCGTTTCCTGACCGACTTTCGGTTTGCGCGGTGTGGCTTTGTCGGATTTATACAGGAAGGTCGAGCCGAGTTTGAAATTACTGCCGGATTCGTACTCGGCCCTTAATCCGAACAGGGTTTTCTTCTCGGCCGAGATATACGGCGCGTATTCGAAATCAATGCTCAGATTGGCATTGGGATCGACGGCTTCGTCGGTTAAAAACGTCACCTGACCGAAATCATAGTTGATGGTATAATCGGTTCCCTTGATCAATGCCCGGCCGTTCAACGTGATATTTTCCGATCCTTCGATAATATTCGACTTGCCCAGGCTGACCTGTGCGGAGCGACTGCTGTTGGTAACTTCGATGTAATACTTGCTGGCCTCCAGCATTTCCTGCTCCGTAGCTGAGGTGTATAATTCCGGCACTTGAGGATCCAGTACCGCATCACCCCAGGTTTGCGACGTCGCAAACGGAAAACGGTCGGGAAAAACAATCAGTCCGCGTTCGGCGTCGATCAAATTGGTCTTCACATCCGTTAGACCGTCGGGAACAGCCTGTCCCTGTTGATTGTACCGATCCAAACCGAGAATACGGATATAGGGAGTACCGTTTTGATCGTCAAGGTTGTCCCCGACGGATTCTGTCCCATCCTCTCCCTTAAAGACGTTCAGATCCAGACCTTCGATATCGACATTGTATTGACTAAGGCTGTAGACGTTTCGCCACATATAATTCCAGGTAACTTCAGAAGGATCGGGATTACGCGGATGGAGTAGTTTTAATATGTAGGGATCGCCCTCGGTCTCGGGCGTCACCGAACCGATCGTGTCAATCTGACCGGGATTGGGTGAATTCGGCCCCCGTTTCACGGTCATGAAAACGCCAAGATAACTGCCACCGGTGCCGCCATATAATTGATCGAACAAAATCCAATGTTCGGCCGTGTTAACGTAATAATAGTCATGCTCGACTTCCACCACCCCGACCGTGTCGTTTTTCCAGGCGGAGTCGGACGGATGAAGGGGATCGATATAAAATATGGCGTCCGGCGCCGTTACATCGCCGACCTGACCGGTTTTTGCTAAACCATAAACTGAAATGTACTTAATCGTATCGCCCGGCCGAAAGTCGATTTCATCCTCGGAATAATCGACGCCCTGTTCTCCGGCAATACGTCCCAGGTCGAAGATTTTCCCTTTCATGTAATTGTTGTCGCGGATATAGGTTTTCTGAGAACTGCTCCCGGCGCTGATCGAGGTTCGCTCGGTCGTGCCCTTTTCCTGGCTGGCGATCGCAGTCAGCGACAGCGGGCCGATCTGTGCAGTGGTCTTGACTCCGAACAGGCCGTTGATGCGCGCCGAATAACCGACAAACTGCGTGTTCGGCAGACTCAACGTGGTGTTGCCGGCTTCGATACTCTGGATGATATCATCCTCACCGCCCTTGTAGCGCAACATAATGCGGTTCGCCAGAGGGATATCGGTCTTGGAATCATGCGACACCGATACCGTAATCTTGGAACCGATTGTCCCGCTGATATCAAAGCGGGATTCCTGTTCCATCTGCAGTGACGGAAACTTGCTCTGGCGAATGGTCGCGGTCGAAGCCTGATCGGTCCACTGGGAGCTACCGGAAAACGTGATCCGATGATAACCGGAGACTTTGATCCCCGCGCCGCCCTCGCCGAACAGCGATTCCATGGTTTTGGACTTGATCGGAATGCGCAACTGAAACAATCCCCCGGCCTTGTCCCGCTGGCTTTTGGTCAGCGCTTCGGCCTGGAACTGACTCATACTTCGTTCCAGCGATACCCGGCGACGATAGGTCAGAAACTCCCGGGCGTCGGCGGTCATCGGAACATATTCATACTGAATCGTGCCGTGTTTGAAATAATAGC
>CAZVNK010000163.1:0-6607 GCA_964628115.1 uncultured Ignavibacteriaceae bacterium
GTGCCGTTGAATTCGATGGAATTGTATGCCGCCCCGCCGGCGGTGAGTTTCTTGGCGATAAACAGGCTGACATCCATGGCAAACACGCCGCGCGGCAGTTTGCCGTTAATCATGATTTTCACTGTCGACGGAACCCGTAGCCAAATTTTACCGAGCGCCCAGATCGACGCCATCTCCGACGTGTCGATCCCGGTGGCCAATGCCCCGATCGCTCCATAGGAGGTCGTTTCGGCATCGGTCCCCAAAGCCAGCTGTCCCGGGAGCACGTGCCCGCGTTCGATGACGATCTGATGGCATCCCCCCTCGCGGAAATCATAAAAGTGCTTGATGTTCTGTCTCTTGACGAATTCCCGAATCTTCTTTTGCATCCCGACGTCATGACTGGTGCCGTCACCCGGACAACAATCCAGCGGGATTACGATTCGGTTGGGATTCCAGACATAGTTGAGGCCGAATTCCTGAAACCGTTCGATAACATCGGCGGCATTGAGATGGGACATAACCAGATCCGGTTCCACCTCGATAAATTCCCCCTCCTCGACCTTTTCCACACCGGCCCGCTCCGCAAATATCTTTTGCGCGATAGTCCTTTGCCCATAGTGGTATTTCTTGCCGATCAGCTTTTTCGGTCCGCCGAGATTGAGTTCCAACTGCTCCAGCTTCAAAAAAGCGGGCTTGTCCTTCAGTCCGTATCGCCGTCGCCAATTGTAAAACGCCGCCTTGGAAATACCCAGTTCCAGGCCGCACCGATAATCGTCCCCGAACCGCTCCCATAATTCTCTGATTTCCGCCTCGGAGAATTTCGGGAAGGAATGTTTTGGGATGTTTTTCTTGCGGCGCCAGTACGCGACCAGTTGAGGAGTGACATTGCCGAGTCGTTCGGCGATTGTCTCATCGGTCTTGTACAGCTTTTGAAGTTGGATCAGCTCCGCTTTGGTCGGGATTTTCCTTCGCGACATACGCTCTGGAATCCTTCCATCAGCATCCCGTAGATCAACTCATGCCCGAACGACACCACCCGGGTTTTACCGATCACCGGCATGTAACTGGTATCCTCGGTCCAGCGGGGCACGATATGCATGTGTTGATGACCGGGCACGCCTGCCCCGGACCCTTTCCCCATGTTCATGCCGATGTTGAACGATTCCGGGTTCAGCACGTCCTTGATGACCTTGACCGTCAGTTGCACCGTCTCGATCATCTCGTGCGCCTCCGCCGTCGTCAGGCGATTAATCTGTCCGACGTGACGGTACGGCACCACCATAACATGGCCGGAATTGTACGGGAACTTGTTCATGATAACAAAGGTTTTGTCGCCGCGATACAGGATCAGATTCTTCTTGTCATTGCGGCCTTTCAGCGCATTGCAAAAAATACACCCTTTTTCCTTCGGTCCGAGGATATATTCCGCCCGCCAGGGAGCCCATAAGTATTTCTCGCGCATGGCCCCAAGATATAATAAAAACGATGCGATGACAAATGGTTTCTTGACAACCGGCAACGGATTGTTTCGGTAAAATGAAAAATCCCCCGCAAGCGGGGGATCAATTCGATCAGGCCGTCTCGGAGACTACTCCTGTTTTTTCTTCTTTTTCGGTTTCTTCTTTTCTTTCTTTTGCGGGACTTTTCCGCCCATGATCCCTTACCTCCGGTATGCAAGTTCAGGATTACATAATCGTGCCGGCTCTGCTTTCCCAGCGACAGGTGTCAGCCTGCATGCAAGAAATATAGCCGTTTATTAATACATAATGCAAGAAATAATTCGATAATGACACGGAATGCTAATGAATGGTGCTCAGGTTGTCCAGATCGATATTATACTGCTTGATTTTCAACCGCAACGTCGATTCCGGGATATTCAGGAAAGCCGCCGCATGTTTTTTCACGCCGCTTTGATCGCGCAGAGCTTTGATAATAAAGCGCCGCTCGTACTCGGCCAGATAGTCATACAACGAAAATTCCTTATTGAAACGAATATCGGTGTTCAAATCAAGTTCGTTGGCGTCTTCGCCGGGATCGACCGACGTAATTTTGCTCGACAGTAACGACGCCTCGACCGTCCGCGCATCGCCGGCCAGTAATATCAGTTTGCGAATTTCGTTTTCAAGCTCGCGCACGTTTCCGGGCCAGTCGAAATTCACCAGCATTCGCATCGACTCGGCGGCGAATTTCACCGTGTCGCCCGCGAAATGATGAATCAGCAGGGGAATATCCTCCCGTCGCTCTCTCAGAGGCGGAATGCGGAAACACAGTGCGGTCAGACGGTAATACAAATCCTGACGGAAACGCCCGGCCTCCATCTCGACCTTGAGATCCTTGTTGGTCGCGGAGACCAGTCGCACGTCGACCTTGCGCGGCCGGGTTTCACCGAGCCTGACGATTTCCTGTTCCTCAAGAATCCGCAACACCTTGGCCTGTATCGACAGCGGCATATCGGCGATTTCATCGAGGAAGAACGTCCCGCCGTCGGCCTCTTCGAACAGCCCCGACTTGTCGCGTTCGGCGCCGGTAAACGCTCCGCGTTTGTGCCCGAACAACTCGGATTCCAGGAGGGTTTCCGGAAGCGCGGCGCAATTGACGGAAATGAAACGTTTCTCGCGGCGATTGGAGCTGTAATGAATCGTTTTGGACAACAAGTCCTTGCCGCATCCGGTTTCACCCTCGATCGCAATCGCGATATTGGAGTCGACCACCTGCTGTACCCGGGCCAACATTTCCAGCATTGCCTTGTTCTGGGTAATGATGTTCGGGAACGCCGCCGTTTCAAGCAGTTGCGCTTTCAGCCGCTTGTTGTCTTCTTCCAGCAAGACCCGATCGTACTCCGCCATTTTCAGAGAAACCAAATCGGCGAAACCGACAACAAAATTCAACTCGCGCTGACCGAACGGCCTCAAATTACCGTTGGCTGAAATCCGGTCGAGATATATATATCCGGTCACCTCTTTGCTCAGCAGTAGCGGCGTCACGATGACACTTGAGATGACTTTTCCCTCTTCTGTCTGCAATAATTCATTGATAAACGGATCGCGACGGCAATCCAACATCAGAGTCGGGCCGTCGGAATGAATTTCCTCGCCGACCAACTCGTCGAACTGCTGGATAAATCGCTTTTTCTGGTGATCAGTCAAGTGCACATTGGTCACCAGACGACTGCCGTTATCACTGTTCAGATTGTAAATGACAATCCGATGCGCCCCGGCTCGTTTAGCCAGAATCTCCAGAATCTCATCGACGTGACCGGTTTTCAGTTCTTTATATTCCGAATCGGAAAAATAATTTCCGAAAATTTTAAATTCATTGTCGGGCGACAGCGAAACCGCGATTGCCTGTTTGGAAAGATCCTGCAAAAACAGACGGACACTGCGGATTTTGGCGCGTTCCGAAATCTTCTCGAATATTTTCTCGGCTTCCTGAAGCTTTTTAAACCCGGATGAGATATCGGAATGCCGGCAACAGTACACGCCCTGACGGAACCGCACTTCGGCCGACCAGTAAAACAGTTTCAACCGGTTGAACAGCCGATACGCTTCATCATACGTCTTGTCGATCGTGTTGCGGTTGACTTCACCGGCGACGATATATATCTCCGCCAGATTAATCAGCGAGCGGGCGATATCATACGGATCACCGACTGCGCGCAGAATTTCGATACCGTTTAAGGCATAATCGACGGCATTGTTGAAATTACCCCGCGCCGCGAAAATCCGACCGATCAACACCTGGCTCAAACCGATTTCGGTCCGCTCATCCATCTTTGTCGCCAGATCAAGCGCGCGCTGGGTCAGTTTGAGCGCCTCATCGAGATTATCCAGTTCCATTTCAACCTGTCCGAGCCGACGGGCAATCTGGCTGACCGTGTTGGATTCCGGGGCGATTTCCCGACAGTCGGCATACGCCTTCGTGAATATCTTCTTGGCCTGAACGATGTCTCCCATCTCCAGGGCCAGTTCGCCCTCGTACTCCACAAGTACGGAGTTATGGAAAAGATCGGAATGCTGTTCCAGAATCATGGATGAGGATTTCAACTCTCGCTGGGTCAGAATAAACTGCCGCTGACGCATATACAAATATCCCAGCGCCAGATGACCTCGCGCCACCGACAGCATTTGATCCAGATCACGGGAAAGTTTGATCGACGTTTTTAGATGATTCTCGGCGTTTTCATAATCGCCGTTAAATGTCTCGATACGGCCCAGGTTACCGATCAGTCGGGCCATCTGATTGTTGTCGCCCTTGGCCAGTTCCAGGGCGTCATTGACATACTCGATGGCGCGCGGAAAATCACTTCGCGCATACGCGATACGTCCCATACCGGTCAGGGCATCGACAATACCCTGCTGATCGTTGCATCGACGGAACGACGCGTAGGCGTCGCGCGCATAGGTTTCCGCCGTTTTGAAATCACCGATCGCGGTATAATTGCGATACAGCAACCACTGCGCCCGTCCGACTCGCTGATGAAGCGCGGACGACGCGAGCAGTTTGATCGCTTCCAGCCCCTTTTCAATGGCTAGTTGATACTCTGATGAACTTGTGTGGTCATGGGCCTGTAGACAAAGAAATAAGCCCAGTTCTAGGCCTTTGGGATCAAAGGCCGCTTTCTTAAGGGCTTGAATCCTTTCTTTGGCGATATCAGACTTGCGTTGGCGGTAGAGTTCTTCGATCTCGAGAAGCCTGGTATCGAAACCCACTTCCTGATTTGAGGTGAGGTTCATAATAAATAGTATTTTTACATATTCCCTACTCAGCGTCGCCTGACGCGCGTTTCTCCAAATCTCCGGCTTCTGCCTTTTGCAAATTCGTTGGCACTTCGACAAACCAAATCGACAACTGCGTTGTCAATAAGAATTGAATGTTTTCCAACAACCAGTCGGAAACACCCGGCGTAAAACTCACACTGCTGGCTGTTTCTTCAGGAACGATGGAATCACCAATAGAGGTGGTATCACCCGAAGTCGTAGAGCCTCCTCCTTTGTTATCGTCTCCGCCCGGATCGATGAATTCATTCTCGTCCCATGAATGAGCGGAATACGTCACCGGAGAATTGATGAAAACAATTGCCAGGGCTATCGCCATGACTAGCGAAAATGCCTTAGCCAGTTTCATCGAACTCGCCTCCTCATAAAGAATAAATCAACTAATTGCCGTAAGTTTCTGCCCCGGTTACTCGTAACCCGTGCCCGGGAAACCGGAAAACAGATGTCGCAATTCCTGCTGTTTATAAAGTATATATTATGTAACACTCTGTCAAGCACAAAGTTTCGAATGCGCAAGATTTGCGCCTGTGTGCAATTCAACGAATAAATTTGCGCGCCAGCCAGGATTGATCGACAAAAACCGCTTTCGACGGACACAATTCATGGCAACACCAGCAATTGATACATTTGTCGTAATCGAATGACGGGATCTCCCCTTTCGCGCCCGAAAGCGCGCCCACCGGGCAGGAATCGACACAGGTGTTGCATTTGGTGCAATCCGAGCCGGTTATCGCGGGACGCACCCAAACATACGGATCAATTATTCTGACCAAGAATTTCGGCAAAAGCTCCATCATGCGGTTCGAGGTCAGCTTGAAATCGGGGATGCGGACATCGGCAAGTCGTTCTCCGACAATATCAACCGCCTCCACCCAACCATATCCCAAACCGGCATCCGAAGCGATTTTTGTTGTCGGGACTTTATTGGGACGCAATCCGATAATCTCTGCGGCGACCGCATCGAGCGCCACCGGATCGGCCGACGCCATCAAAAGATTGGTCCAGCGGGGAGTTCCCGATGACGGCCCGTCTCCTTCCATTGCCAGAATCGCATCCATAATCGTCAATTGCGGCGGGCAAAGCGAGAGAATATCGACCACCACCTGTGCGAAATCGGACGGTTTCGGATATTGTTTGTGGTAATTGGCTTTGCGGAATCCCGGAATCAGGCCGAACATGTTCTTGATCGCGCCGGTCATCAGGGTCAGGACGTGTGTTTTCAGCTTGGGGATGCTGATAATCGCGTCGGCCTCGACCGCCGGCTTGGCTAAAAAATACGAGCGGCCGTCGATTTTGTGTTCGACCACCCCGGACGCCTCGAAACTGACCAGTTCCAGATTCTCGCGTTTGGCCATGGCGGACATCCCGGTATTGTTCCAAACCCGCGCCACGCCGCGTTTGGCGCCGCCGGGCGAATCGCCGACGATCACGTCGGCGCCGAGCGCGCGCACCATACGGGCGACCGCCGCGACCATCTCGGGATGGGTGGTGATCGCGCGCAGGGGGTCTTTGGCGGAAAGCAGATTGGGTTTGATCAGGACTTTCATTCCGGGACGGATGAATTTCTCCAACCCGCCGAGTTGATCGAGCATGGTCGAGATTTTGCGCGAAAGGATATCGGGATCATAGCTGGAGCATGATGCCAGTGCCACTATTGAACGGAGGTCGTCACTCATTTCGCATATAATACGAATTAATCGACCAAAAATGAACAGAGAAATTTGGGAGGAAGGGGGGATTAATATGAACATACGATTACAATAAAAATCGACCAACATTTTCTTTTGTGATTGTTATTGATTTAGACCTTATATATAATGACTATTATATAAATGCTTTAATTTAATATG
>CAZVNK010000164.1:0-3484 GCA_964628115.1 uncultured Ignavibacteriaceae bacterium
AAAGATGTCGAAACCACAGGGGTTTCGACCTACCTCAATTCGCATAATTATTCTCCAAAACGGGCGAATCACCGTAGGTCGAAATCCCCCTTCCGAACAACGTGAGGGAGGGTGTTTCGACGAACGTAACTACCAGTCTTTAAAACCTGTATATTTCTCCTCTTGGTAAGACATGGCCACAGTCGTATCAGCATCAATCATCTTTTGTTCTTTCCAACTCCAATAAGAAAATGACAATGACATATATACGGTGTCATTTGATCGCGGTATGCAATGCCTCCCAAAATCTATCATTCTGTGGGGAACATTGGTTGCTCCAAAGGGCATTATATCTTTTCCTACTTCAAGTCTGTTAAAGGCCGAATCGCTATAATTGCGCCGCCACAAGGCCTCATGAAGAGTGAACTTGGACAGAAAGTCCATTTGATCTTTCTTTTTAATGAATTGAGGTGTTATGGACATATCTATACTGAAAATGCTATCCGGCTTTTTATCATCAAGTTTAACTCCATAAACTGAAAGGAAAATATAAAAATAATGATAATCGATCGAATTCTCGGGCATAAATGGTGTTCCCCCCATAAGGTATCCACTCTTATAAGTTGTCCCGATGCAACAACAGGACATTATGGAAATAATAAGCCCCCCGATTATGACAAGAACAAATAAACCAACAACAAAATTGTTTCGCATGATATTACATTCCTATACAGAGATGTCGAAACACGCTCCCTCACGTTGTTCGGGAGAGACATTTCGACCTACATCAAATCGCAACATTATTCTCCAAAATCGCCGTCGAATGTTAATGTATCTTTCTTACCCCAATTGGGCGGATATAATCCGTTCTTCATAAATTCCGACAACGATGAATATTCATAATCCAAAGCATTTAAGGCCAGATTATGTTTCACCGGATTATAATGAATATAATCTACATGTCGATTAAAATCATTTTGATCTCTTATAATATGATCCCAGTAGCGATTTTGCCAGACCCTTCCGGATTTCATACCAGCTTTTATTCGATAATTCTTTGAAAAAGCAAGTTTGATCTTGCGCATTAATTTCGGGATATCTGATTTCATCGGATCAAGAACAATATGTGCATGATCGGGAAGTACCACCCATGCAATGATGTTAAACGGATATTGGCCTTTTGCTGACTCAACAGCAATGCGTAATAAATCAAAATGTTCAACAAGAATTGGGGCGCGATTGTAAGTCACATGCGTCAATGCGCAGATTTGCCCCGCTTTGAAATATCGTCGTATCCGAGTCATGCAATTATATCAACATTGTATACGAATTACAACAATGCATTGTCACCGTAGGTCGAAATCCCCCTTCCGAACAACGTGAGGAAGGGTGTTTCGACGAACATTTAACGGCACAAAAAGATGTCGAAAGTCTGCGACATTTCGACCTACGTCAAATCGATTTATGTCAAATCGATCGATGTTTCTCTATATCAATAATCCCCCACACGGGGGATTGGATATTATTCTGATGGCTTTTGCTGTTCTTCGCGCATGGCGTTGATTGCCGAATTGAGACGTTCCACCTCGGCGCGGGAGGCTTTTTCGAAATTGTCTTCCTGAGATGCGAACAGCACCGACCGTGAGACATTGATCACCGCCGTTCGGGTGAAATTGACCGTTCCGGCCAGCACCGCCTGCTCCAGATCGCCGCCCTGGGCGCCGATGCCGGGGATCAAAATCGGGACTTCTTTGGCGGCTTCGCGGATATCCCGCAATTGCTGGGGATGAGTCGCGCCGACCACCAGTCCGAGGTTCTGCTCTTTGTCCCAATAGGCAACCTTCTCGGCGACATAAATATAGATCGGTTTGTTCACGACGTGCATGAACTGGAAGTCGCGACTGCCGGGATTCGAGGTCAGGCAGAGAACAAATACGCCCTTGTCTTTATAGTCCAGAAACGGGCGGATCGCATCGTAGCCCATATATGGATTGATCGTCACCCAGTCAGCGCCGTAACGCTCGAACAGCGCCGAGGCGTAATGGGCGGCGGTATTGCCGATATCGCCAACTTTGTGATCGATAATGACGGTCACATCATCGGGAATGCGCTTGACGATTTTCTCCAGAAGGGAGAATCCCTCCGGCCCCAGCTCCTCGAAAAACGCCACGTTCGGCTTGTAGGCGCAGACGATATCCGACGTGGCCTCGATCACCCGCTCCGCGAAATCGTACAGCCCCTTGATCGTGGCGTTGTATTTCGCAGGGACTCTTTTGCGGTCGAGATCAAGCCCGACGCATATCATGGATTTTTTATTTTCCTGAACTTTCAGTAATTCCGACGCGGCACTCATGTATATATCCTCACCTGACCGGTTAACTCCCTGATGGTTTTCAATCTATGCTGTGTCAGGTATTTAATCAAGTCTCTCTTTATTTTAATCGGGCCGGTCGGATCGATAAACAACGAGGTTCCCACCTGCACCGCACTCGCGCCGCAGAGGAAGAATTCGATGACGTCGCTGAAATTCGCAATCCCCCCGATACCGATGATCGGGATTTTCACGGCCTGATAGACTTTATGCACCATCGCCAGCGCCACCGGCTTGACCGCCGGCCCGGACAGACCGCCGGTGTTGTTGGTCAGGCGCGGACGGTACGTCTCGATATCGACCGCCATCCCGACCAGCGTGTTCATCACCGAAAGCGCGTCGGCTCCCCCCGCCTCACAGGCGCGGGCGATTTCCCCGATATCGGTGACATTGGGCGAGAGTTTGGCGATAACCGGGCGTGGAAATACTTTCTTGACCGACGCCACGGCCTTTTCGGCCAGTGCGGCGCTCGATGCAATCGCCATCCCGACCTCGACATTGGGGCAGGAAAAATTCAGTTCCACCATATCGGCGCGGGGCTGATCGGCCAGACGTTCACTCAAATCGACATAATCCTGCGCTTTGGAACCGGCGACGTTGACCACCACGCGGGTGTTGAATTTCTCCAGAAACGGCAGTTTTTGTTCGATAAATTTATCAACGCCGACATTGGCCAGTCCGATGGCATTGAGCATCCCGGAACTGGTTTCGGCGGTTCGCGGCGGGGGATGGCCTAGTCGCGGCGCGAGAGTGATCGTCTTGGTGACAATCCCGCCCAATTCCGAGAGATCATACAAATCCGCCAGCTCCTCGCCATAGCCGCAGGTACCCGAAGCCGTCAGGATCGGGTTGGCGAAGGTCACTCCCGCGATCGTCACCGACAAATCGGGTGTCATATCACCACCTCCCCGAAATCGTACACCGGGCCTTCACGGCAAATTCGGGTGTGTCCTCCGTCGCGGAGTTCTTTGACACAACCGAGACAGATTCCCACCCCGCACGGCATCGGGGCCTCGAGCGAGACCTGCCCGGGGATATTACGTTCGGTCGCCAGAGAATCCACCGCGCGCAACATCGGCTCCGGCCCGCAGGCATACATTCGCACCTGACCCAATCCTCGTTCAAGCTCTTGTA
>CAZVNK010000164.1:3494-6599 GCA_964628115.1 uncultured Ignavibacteriaceae bacterium
CTCGGTGACCAGTCCCTTGAATCCCGATGTACCGTTTTCGGTCACCGGAATGACTTTCGCGCCGAGTTTGCGAACGCGGCAGATATCGACCAGGTCGGCCTTGTCATAACCGCCGTAGAAAAACAGGATTTTTTTCGGGTCATGTTTTCGGGCTATCAATTGTTTTGCCAGATAGTACATCGGCGGCATGCCGATTCCCCCTGCGAGTAGCATTGCCGTTTCTTTTTTCGACGGAAGCGCGAAGCTGTTGCCGAGCGGGCCGAGAATGCTGATTTCGTCGCCCTTGCGGATTTTCGCCAGCGCACGGGTGCCTCGTCCGAAAACTTTGAAGATCAGATCGATCGACCGATTGTCACGGTCGACATCATAAATCGAGAAAGCCCGTCGGAAAAACACTTCACATTGGGGAACCTGCAGATGAATAAATTGTCCGGGTTTGATCGACCGGACTTTCGAAAACGGGGCGAGCGTCAGCCGATAATATCCTCGTTTCAAATCGGCTCTGGCTGTCACGGTTGTCGGTTCTTCGACTATCACGCTCATCTCAGACTGCTCGGTAATTGTACATAATACTTGTAGACAAACCAGGTGTCAAGCAATTCCGGCGGAATCCAGGCGGTATTGAAATGCGACGACAGCACCACGTCAAGGACTTCCTCGTTCAATTCATCCGACGGCGAGAGATTCATGATCCGGGCGTCGATCACGTCGCCGAACGCGTCGATTCGTATCTGCACGTAAAAATACCCCTCGAATTCCAGATTGTACGCCGCCGGTGGATAGCGGAACTCTTCATCGACCTTGATCGGCGCTTCCTGCGTGTTGTAGATTTCGTTTCCATCCGGATCGATATAGTATTTTTCTTCGGTGGTCAGATACGTGGAATCTCCGCTCTGCGCGGTGGAATCCCCGGTTTCTTCATCGTCAGCCCATTGTGTGCTGTCATTGACGTCGTCAATTAGTCTTTGTCGATTGCGTGTTCGGGATTTAATTTTGGCTTCGGCGGCCCGGGTGAACTCGTTCGTCGGGAAAGAATCGACAAAATCGGTATACGCGAAAAACAGACTGGAATCTTCCGGTGACTCGTATGTTTCGGTCAACCAGAGTTGCGCGTACCGGGCCTGCATGCTCAATTCCGAATTCGGGAAAGAATCCGCCACGAACTGAAAATAACGTCTGGCGGAGTCGAGCAATAGCGTGTCATAGACGAATTTTTCCGCCTGTTCATAATACCATTCGGCATATCCGGTATCGGCCGAGGTTCCGGCCAAACCGAGCAAGTCGATTGCCTCGGTAACATAATCGGATCGGGGATAATCCCGCAGGACCGCGCGCAGGGTCGTGTCGCACGACAGCGTGTCGTCGTATTGATCGCGATACAGGATCGCCATCGCAATCATGGCCTTCGGAGCGATTGGGGTATTCGGGAATTGCTCGAGAATATAGGCGAATTCCTGAAAGGCCGAGTCCGGCTTGCCCAATTGCGTATGATACAACTCCGCCAGCAGATATTGTGTCAGCGCCGCGTCGTCATAATCCTCCTGGGTGGCGGTGGAGTCGAACTCCCTCTGCTGGGAATATTCCTCCAGTTTTCCGATATCGGTCGATCGTTGCAGGGCATCCTGATACACGCCGCTCGCGGCTCCGGCGGTTTTGGCCTTGTCATAATACTTTTTGGCTTCCTGATAATCTTCATAATCGTATTGATAAATCAATCCCAAGTTGAAATTGGCGATTGCGCCCTGTTTCTGTCGGGGATATTCGACCGAAAGTTCCTTGTACGTTTCCTCCGCCAATACCAGATCGTTGTTCAGTTCATGTCCCCAGGCGATCATCAGTTTGACCGTCGCCAGCGAATCATAGAACCGTTCATCGTCGGCCAGCTCGGTAAATTCACCCAGTCCTTCATCGATATTGCCCAGAAAATACTGACACTCGCCGATTCGATAACGGGCTTTGAATTCCTCCCGCGTGTCAGGATCCAACTCCAAAACCACGCGGTAATCCTCCATCGCCGAATTGAAATTGAATACCGCGAATTCCCCGTCGGCAATGTACGCCTGTGCTTCCAGACGATCCTCATCGGAGCCCAGCGAATCGAGTAATGCTTGAAAATACGGCCGCGCCTGTTCATAATCCTTGTCTTCAAAATAATGCTCACCGAGCGCCATGGCCGATTGGGCTTTCACCTTTTTTTCCTCGTTGCCGGCATACAATTCCTCGAACAATGCCATGGCTTCGGGAATTTCATCCAATTCCAGCTTGGACATGGCCAGATACACCCTGGCGTCTTTGACGTATTTCGATTCCGGGAAATTGGCGATCAATTCCCGAAACCGTTTCTCCGCCTTGATATAATCTTCCAACCAATAATGCGACACACCGTTGATATACAGCGCATCGTCATACAGTTTGGAGTTGGGGTGTTTATCCAGCACCTGGTCGGACTTTTCGATCGCGATCTTGTAAAAGCCGCTCAATCCGCGGGCCGATGCGCCACGCGCCAGGTCCTTGCGTTTCGACTCGGCTTCATTGAACTTCTTTTTGGCGATATAAAACATGTTGTAATACACACAGCCGGCGCCGAACGCGACCAGCATCACCAGTATCATAATTCGACTAATGCGACTCATACATCAATTCCTGTATATATCCATTTGTAAGACCGGCCTGAAAGAAAGCATCCTGCGCGGCCTGAAACTCATCAACGTTGATTCTTCGACCGATGATCCCGTCACCGACCGCCTTGTAAGCCGGGAAGTACTGACTCATAAGAGACACGTAAATATCGGGCGACACCTCATTCGCCAGAAACGTAAAGACACCCTCAGATCCCGAGATATTTTCGGGAAGGACCAGATGACGGACAATCACTCCCGACGTCGCCATGTCATTGTCGTCGAATTGCAGATTGCCGACCTGTCGATACATTTCTTTCACCGTTTCGCGATTGGTTTCGACATAATTATCGCACCCGGAATATCTTTTGGCAAGAACATCGTCATTATATCTCATATCCACAAGATATATATCTATTATACCCGCAAGTTGCCGAACGATTTCAACTTTTGCGTATCCTGAGCAGTTGTACACTATCGGTAAATC
>CAZVNK010000165.1:0-535 GCA_964628115.1 uncultured Ignavibacteriaceae bacterium
GTCGGTGGGACGCGCGCGTCGGGCGATTGAGGCGCTCTTGGATTTGAAACCGTTATCGGCGCGGGTGGTGAACGGCAGTGAGGTCGTCGATATCCCGGTGGAGGAGGTCGCGTTAAAGACTAAGGTACAGGTTCGTCCGGGGGAGAAAATTCCGCTCGATGGAGTGGTCGAATCGGGAACGACCTCGGTGAATCAGTCGCCGATCACCGGGGAGGCAACCCCGGTGGCAAAGACGGTCGGCGATGAAGTCTATGCCGGGACGATCAACAACGAAGGGGCGTTTGAATTCGTTGTGACCAAATCCTCTCGGGATACCACGCTGGCGCGGATTATCCAGATGGTGGAACAGGCGCAATCGCGCCGGGCGCCGGTGGAGCAGTGGATACAAAAATTCGCGCGTTACTACACGCCCGCGGGGAAGTCCGTGCAGGAAGGTGGCATCAAGCCCGACATCACCGTGCCGCAGATCTCCGACCCGGATTGGGAGCGGCGTGCCAAGTTCCAGTTGCGCGAATCGGACCTGCGCGGACACCTG
>CAZVNK010000165.1:545-4810 GCA_964628115.1 uncultured Ignavibacteriaceae bacterium
GTGCAATACTGGTGCCGGTGATCCCGCCATTTGCGCTGGGGGGTGGTTGGTCGCACTGGCTGTATTCGTCGCTGGTGATGCTGGTGATTTCATGTCCGTGCGCATTATTGGTGTCGACTTCGGTGAGTATTATGGCGGCCCTGACTTCATCGGCGCGCGCCGGGGTCTTAATCAAGGGCGGAGTGTATCTTGAAATCCCATCGAAATTAAAGGCGGTGGCGCTGGACAAAACCGGGACATTGACACGGGGTCATCCCGAAGTTCAGCACGTCGATCCGCTTAACGATCACACCCCGGAGGAACTTCTGGCGCGGGCGGCCTCGCTGGAGCGGTTGAGTGAACATCCCCTGGCCCGTGCGGTGGTGCGCCGGGCGGAAGCGATGCGGGTGGCAACGCTTCCGGTGACGGATTTTCGTGTCGTACAGGGACGGGGCGCGGAGGCGATGTTGGACGGGCGACCGTTCTGGATCGGTTCGCATCGGTACACGCACGAGCGTGCCGATGAACCGGAGGCGTTTCATCGCAAGGCGGTGCAGTACGAAGAGGCCGGGCAATCGGTGATCGCGGTCGGCAATGACAATCACATTTGCGGATTGATCAGTGTCTCGGATCAGGCGCGTCCCGAGGCGGCCGGGGCGATGGCGGCGTTGAAACGGCACGGGGTGGCGCACGTGGTGATGCTGACCGGAGACAACGAGGGCACGGCTCGCGCCGTGGCGGAGGCAGTCGGGGTGGACGATTATCGCGCGGAACTTCTTCCGGCGGACAAAGTCGCTGAAGTCGAGCGACTGGTGAAGGAGTACGGAATAGTGGCGATGGTCGGCGACGGGGTCAATGACGCGCCTGCACTGGCGACAGCGACGGTGGGAATCGCAATGGGTGCGGTGGGGACCGACGCCGCGATCGAGACCGCCGATATCGCATTGATGTCGGATGATTTGAGTCGACTGCCGTGGCTGGTGAAGCATTCACGGAGAACCCTGAATATGATAAGGACCAATGTCATTTTTGCGCTGGGAATCAAGGCGGTGTTCATGATCCTCGCGTTTTTCGATCTGGCGACGCTCTGGATGGCGATTTTCGCCGACATGGGTGTCACGTTGCTGGTGGTGTTCAACAGCCTGCGCCTATTGCACCCGCGATTGCCGTAACCGGGGGTTTTCTTTTTTCTCAGATTCTCTTTTATCAAATTATCAAATTCCCTGTAAGAATCATCCTCCCTGACAAATAAACAAAACGACGGGTTGCCGGTATTTCGGCTGAACCAGCCGAATGTGTGGCGGTTGTGTCATTGCCATATCCGCCATTATTTGCCGTAAGGTGGTGAGTACAGTGATTGTCGTATTGCATGAAAACGATGCAGTCGGCAACGCTGATTGGGTGGCCGCATTCTGAGAGGGACCGGCCACCCAATAAAATAGTGTCACGGGCGACAGGAGCATAGTTTTACCATACAATCATGCACCATGTTAACAAAGGAGGAGGTTCATGAAAAGAATCGTGTGTATTATTGCCGTATTCAGCCTGCTGGTCCTGCCGTCGGTGTTCGGCGGTGATTTGACAATGCAGGGGACGGCGACCGGATCGGCTTTGGATTGCGGGGATCAGACCGATATGCCGGTGTTTTTCAATGACAACGGCGATGACCATCCCTGGGATATCGACACGCCGACAGATCCCGATTCATTGTTTGCGATTCCGAACGATACGAATTCACCAATGGAACAATCGGTGATGAAAGAGACATTTGGACCGGATACAAACGGACCGGTTGAGTCGACTGTTATTAACCGCAATACGCTCGATATGGTGCTGGTACTGATGTCCCTGGCATTGCGTTAGGAGCAATTCCTTTCAGGGACACAGCGGTTCCGGGCCAATGGGCGTGCCGTACAGGTAGTCGATAAGATACAGTATATCCAGCAGGTTGATATTGCCGTCGGCGTTGGCATCACCCGCCTCCGGAGGATCGGGAAGCGGGCCTTGCGGTGTGCCGTACACGTGATCGATCAAAAACAGAATATCCAGCAGGTTGACGGCTTCATCGTCGTTGGCATCGCCGCACTCATAAGTGATTTCTTCGGTAATGCTCAGGAACTGGTTGACGGGGATATCGGTCAGCACCTGATGCGGAGTGTTGATCCATTCGATAATCAGTGAGTCGATAATAGCCGCATCGCCCAGACCGAAATGGACATTGAGGCTATTCTGTCCGTTCTTGCCGGTCAGTGAAGAAATCTCGCGCATTTGCCAGATCGGATTGCCGAAGATGGTCGCTTTGGCCTTAACTTTGACCCCTATCGCGGACATATTGGTGCGCTGACCGACGCACTTGATATTTATCCAGTTATTGTCATTGCCCTTATTGCGGTATAACAGGTTGGTTTCGTTCATGCCGTACGAGTTGCCGATGTACAGATCCAGATCGCCGTCGCGGTCGTAGTCCGCCCAGGCAACCGATTCGGAACAGGCGGAATCGTTGGCGACGTATCCGTATGTAATCCTCGTGAAATTCCCGGCTCCGTCGTTTTTATACAGGAAATTCTTATCCTTGGAATCGTATTTTCCGTTGGCGACCGCCAGATCGAGATCGCCGTCGTTGTCGAAATCGCCCCAGGCACTACCGAAAGAGTCGCCGGTGTCGCTGACCAGCGGACTACTTATTACCGGTGTGAATGATCCGTCGCCGTTATTCAGGTACAATTCGTTTTTCGCATTTTCCGCCGGGTAAGCGTTGGTCACGAAGACATCCAGATCGCCGTCGTTGTCGATATCGCCCCAGCTTGATCCGAAGGAATTGCCACCACTGGTGACCAGCGGATCGCCGGTGACGCGGGTGAAATTGCCGTTGCCGTCATTGGTGTACAGGTAATTATCGCCGGTGCTGTTGAATTCTATGGTGGCGAGGAAGATATCCAGATCGCCGTCATTGTCATAATCGGTGAGACTGACGCCGTTGGCGCCGACGATATCCTCGACCGGTGGCCCGGTTGTGATTTTGACGAATCCGGTGTCGTCATTGATAAGCAGTAGATGGCCGGAGCTTTCGTTGTGGGTTCCGATGAACAGGTCGAGGTCGCCGTCGTTGTCCAGATCGCCCCAGGCCGGGCAAATCAACAAGCCGGGATCGTTGGTGATCACGTCGTAACTGACACGGGCGAACGAGTCGCCGTCATTATGGTACACGAAGTTGAAGTAAGGGTCCCAGTTGACCACGATACCGTCGATAAGGCCGTCGTTGTCATAATCTCCCCAACTGGTTCCGCCGCCCTTGCTTTCGGGATCATTGACGATGATATCATGGGTGATTTTCGTGAACGATCCGTCGCCTTCGTTGTGATAGAGGTTGTTGCCGAAACCGCCGTCGGGGATGTTGGACACGAAAAGATCGTCGTAACCATCGTTATCATAGTCGATCCAACTGATTCCCCAGGTCGCGCCGCCGTCGGTAACCGGTGGCTGACCGGTTACTTTTGCGAACGGTGGCTCGGAAAGCGTTATAAAGTCGACGGAATCGGAATAATAATTCGGTACGACCAGCAGGTCATGGTGCACGTCATAGTAAATGTCGGCGGGGCCGTTGTGATTACCGGTCATTTGCACCGGCGGTTCGGAGAAATCGGAATCGAAACGAAAGACGGCATTGTAACTCCATGACGAAACGTAGTAATTGCCGTCGTTGTCGGCCGTGATGCCGTCAAGTCCGTGCAGAGCGGTATTGACCACGATTGACGTGTCATAATACTCCTGTGGAATTTCGACGTCGATTTCATAATTGCCGGAATGTCCGCCGATGCCGCCATCGATGATAATATAGTATGTTTTGCCTGAGTCGATTTCGAGGTTGTATATTTCACCCCGGTATTCCGGCAGGCAACTGTCGGAATACTGATTGCATGCGATCAGATTGTCCTCGTACTCTTCATACACGAATAACTTCACCCAGTAATCCGAGGCGCAGGATCGCAGGCTCATGCTATAATCCTGCGGCGGCGTGTAGGCATAGACGACGTCGGGGGCGTACGTGCGCGAACAACCGCCCCCGGTGGCTTCATAGTCGTCGGTATATCCGACCGTGGAGCCGCTTAAAGTCGCGGGGAGTGATGTGATGGTTGTCGCACCGGCGAGATCGTCACCGCCCTGACCGATGGTGGCCGGAGCGCCGATGGTTTCGTTCCAGATGCGTCGTTCGAGCGAGTAGATCGGCGGGTAGGCGCCGTTGTTGACCATCAGGATGCGATTGTGTTCTTTATCGAAATGGATGC
>CAZVNK010000165.1:4896-6593 GCA_964628115.1 uncultured Ignavibacteriaceae bacterium
TCGGTGGTGATATCGTTGAGAAAGTCACTTCCGGGGACGGGAATAATGGTGTCGAGGACGTCCGCGTTCAAATCGAAAACCGCAATGCCCGACTGACAGGCGACATATAGTTTTTCATCCAGAATATGTGTCCCGGCGGCCCGGGTCAGTTCGGTGTTGAAATAGGAGGTGTCCGATTGATAGGCGATCCGGACAATATCTCCGGTGCCGACGTTGGAGACGAGATAGCGGTTTTTAATAGTATCGAAAACGGCGCTTTCGGGTTGAAAGAAGTAGTATTGAGCAAACAGTGATGGAGACAGAGCAATCATGACGAGACTGCTTAAGATCAATAAGACGGATTTACGCATAACTCCTCCGAATGGTATAATGCCTTGGGCACGATGTCAGCCGGGATATTCGCCGGATGCGGACGGGTGATTGGTATAACATAGTGTATTGTATTGTATCGCATTACCATGGCATGTGTTTGTCGGCTCGCTGTTGATTGTTAAGTTGAGACAATAAGGGTATTCTTACAGGTTTGCGGGAGATTACGGGGTGAAGTCATTGGTGATAATACAGAGAAGGGAATTCGGAGACAGATGCTACTGAGTCGGTCGGGGAAGGCCGATTTGATGCCGTCCGAATTCCCTTCCGGGGGTAATAAGAGATTACAAATAGAGTTCTGTAATCAAGCTTGCAGGTTTTCTTCCGGCAGACTCCTCCTGTTTATTGATTCCCGTTTTGTTTGGCAGTGATCTCTTTCATCAAGTATGTTGCCGATATGACCGAATTCTTCCGCGCAAAGTTTGCGTTTTTACATAATGATTGGAAAAACTCACATATGTCGAAAATCTCCGGGAAGACCTGATCGCCGGTATTTCTTTTGAGTTGTATCTTTGGGCGTTGCGTATTATTATGTCGTTTCAATCGGATGGATTCATGGGGTCGGTGATCAAAGAATATCGAGTGACTGTCCGATAATGAACAAAACAGAACAAGAAAACGGCGAAAGAATCATGAGTAAGAACAAGGCACCGAAAACAGCGATCACACCACGTCGGGAAGAAGATTACCCGGAGTGGTATCAAAACGTAATCAAAGAAGCCGATATGGCGGAAATGTCTCACGTGCGGGGATGTATGGTCATTAAGCCGTGGGGATATGGCATCTGGGAAAATTTCCAGTCGGCGCTGGACGGCAAGATCAAGGAAACGGGGCATGACAATGCCTATTTTCCGCTGTTTATCCCGCTGAGTTTTCTTGAAAAGGAAGCCAGCCACGTGGAAGGTTTCGCCAAGGAATGCGCGATTGTTACGCATCATCGCCTGGTGGAAAAGGACGGTGCACTGATCCCGACCGGCGAATTGGAAGAGCCGTTGGTGGTGCGACCGACTTCGGAGACGATTATCGGTCGTTCGTTTGCCAAATGGGTGCAGTCATATCGTGACCTGCCGCTTTTGATCAATCAATGGGCCAATGTAGTGCGCTGGGAGATGCGTCCCCGGATTTTCCTGCGGACGACGGAGTTTCTCTGGCAGGAAGGTCACACGGCGCATGCCACCCGCGACGAGGCGATGACCGAAACGCTGACGATGCTTGAGGCGTACCGCTGGTTTGCCGAACAGATGCTGGCGATTCCGGTGGTGGTCGGTGAAAAGACACCCGCGGAACGATTCCCCGGTGCGGAGAACACGTATTGTATCGAAGCGATG
>CAZVNK010000166.1:0-6586 GCA_964628115.1 uncultured Ignavibacteriaceae bacterium
AGCATGCTTCCCTACTCTAATTTCGGTCCCTTACGCCCGGGGCTACCAACGCCCGATCCCGGGTGGGAAAAATACAGTTTCAAGCATTTTGTCTATCATTACGTTCCGGGTTCGTACTGGGGACGCAATATCGATCGGTTATCCGATTCGCACGAGCGGTATTTGAATGAAATGTGCGATATCCTCGCGATAGAAATCCCCGCCGACACCATTCACTTTTACATTTACGACGATACCGCCGAAGCCAAGCGGCTAAGCGGAGGAGATATTCCATTTATTCGGGATAATCAGATTCACTGGAGACGGACATCCTATTACGGAGAAATTCTGGCCGAATACCTGATCCCGAAAATGAAAATTCGCATGACCGATTATCAGGTTCTGTACTACGGGGTGATTCGCCTGCTGGATTATTCCAACAACGATTATCATCACCTGACCTGCGCCCTGCATGACATCGCGCGGTACATCCCGCTGGATTCGCTGGTCGACAACGAGGTGTACGAACGGATGGATCCGAAAGACCGCGAAAAAGAGGCGGCGTCGCTGGTGGCGTATATCATGTACAATTTCGGCATCAACCGGTTCAAGATGCTCTGGCAAACGACGGCATCGTTCGACCGCTCGGTGCAGGAGTTGTTCGATATGGACATGGAGACTTTCGAGACAAAATGGCATGAATTTGCCCTGCAGTATTACAAGGGAATCACCATCCGTGAGGATCGGGTTCCCGAAAAGAAAACCAATACGACGGAATAATCATAGCGGGAGGCTGATATGGCTGACCAATCATGGCTGAGCAGTATTACCGATATCGGGCCCGGCAATATCCGGGTTCGGGGGTATCATATAACCGACATAATGGAAAATCTCAGTTTCGCCGAGACGGTGTTTTTGATCCTGAAGGGGGAATTGCCGAACAAGGCCGAAGCGGAAATGATGCGCGCGATTTTGGTGGCGTCGATCGATCACGGGTGCTCGCCGCCATCGGTACTCGGGACGCGCAATGTGGTCTCGGGCGGCAATTCACTCAACGCGGCGATTGCCGGCGGCGTGCTGGTGATCGGCGACAGTCACGGCGGCGCGATCGAGAACGCGGCGAAAATCATGCAGAACTGGGCGAAAAAAGAGGGCGAGACCGTGTCCCTGGCGGATGAACTGGTGGATTATCTTCGTGAGAACAAAATCCGCATGCCCGGTTTCGGCCACCGTCTGCACAATGTCGATCCGCGCACGTTGAAGCTGTTCGAAATCGCCGGGAGATGCGGTTTTTCGGGACGGCATATCGAACTGTGCAAGGCAATCGAGAAGGCGCTGGAGACAAAGACCGGGCGCAAACTGCCGATCAATGTCGACGGCGCAATCGCGGCGGTGATTTCCGATATGGGATTCGATTATCGATTGGGCAAGGGATTTTTCATCATCTCGCGTGTGCCGGGTTTATTGGCGCACGCGTATGAAGAGATGACGCGCGAGAAGCCGATGCGGCAGTTGGGCAATCGCAATTATGCGTACGACGGCCCGGCCCCGAGGGAGATAAAGAAGTAAATGATATTACCCGGCGCATCTGAGGATACGCCGGGCACGATTTGGTGTGTTTTAAGTGAAAGTCTATTATTTGTAGTGGGGCGTGTTGGAGAAACTCAAAGATGTCATCGCGAGTGAATCCGCCATATGGCCGATACAGCGTGGCGATCTTATTGGACTTTTCCAATAATCTGAGATTGCCACGTCGTTCTCGATAAAATCTCGAACTCCTCGCAATGACGTTTTCGACAGGCCATGTTAATGCCTTGATGGCATTGCGATGTGAGATGAGGTATGAAATTGCAACTGGTTCTGGCGACGAATAACAAAGATAAAATCCGGGAGATTAAAAACCTGCTCGATGATCTTCCGGTGACCATTCTCACCTGTGATGATTTTCTCGATTTCCCCGATATCGAGGAAACCGGGGAGACGCTCGAAGAAAACGCGATTCTCAAAGCGTCGGGGATTGCCGAATTTACCGGCCATGCCGCATTGGCGGATGATTCGGGATTGGAAGTCGAGGCGCTCGACGGTGCGCCGGGAGTGTATTCTTCGCGTTATGCCGGCCCCGGATGCAGTTATGCCGACAACAACCGGAGGTTGTTGAAAGAAATGGGGCAAGTGCCCGAAGGGAAACGGGCCGCACGGTTCCGCACGGTGATCGCGATCGACTGGGGGGGAGGCGAGGTCGAAACGGTTGAGGGGACGGTTGACGGGCGGATTATATCCGAAAATCGCGGCGTCGATGGATTCGGCTACGATCCGCTCTTTTTCCATGAGCCGTCGGGCAGGACGTTCGCGGAGATGACGCTCGATGAAAAAAACAAGGTTTCGCATCGGGGACGTGCCCTGATGGCGGCGCGGGAGTTGATTGCCCATCGTCTGTCGGGCGGAACCGAAACACAGTAAGGCACGAATGCCCGGTCGATTCCCCGCTTGACTTGGGCTGTCAAGGACGTATATTCTCGGATATCGACGATCGGGGTGTGGCGCAGTCCGGTTAGCGCACTTGCTTTGGGAGCAAGATGTCGGAGGTTCAAATCCTCTCACCCCGATTTTTCCCCGTAAAAGTCGTAGAATTAATAATTTACAAATTGTAACATTTGTGAAACGGATAGTTGATGTTTTGGTTGTATATATTGCCGAATAGATTAATAGGGGGCCCGTTCTCAAGTCAGGGCCGATAACGAAGACAGGATGCCATGAAATACAAGGTGCTGGTAATCGACGATGACGAACGCCTCAACGCGTTGTTGACGGAGTATCTCGGGCGGTTCGATTTCGAGGTGCGCACCGCGACACATCCCCATGAGGGATTGAAGTCGCTGAAGGCCGACTTGCCCGATTTGGTTATTCTGGATGTCATGTTGCCGGATATGGAGGGATTCGAGGTGTGCCGGGAAATCCGCAAGGATTACACGGTGCCGATCATAATGCTGACCGCGCGCGGTGAAGTGACCGACCGCGTGGTCGGATAGGAATTGGGAGCGGATGATTATATTCCCAAGCCGTTCGAACCGCGTGAACTGGTGGCCCGAATCCAGGCGGTTTTGCGTCGGGGCAAAGCGGATGATGTTTCCGAGATACGTAAAATCGGTCCATTGACGATCGATCTCGGCAAACACGCGGTGACCTTGCGAGGCGAGGAGGTCAGCCTGACGACCGCCGAGTTCGATATCCTGGCGTTATTGATCGAACGGGCCGGCCGGGTTTTGAATCGCGATCAGATTCTGGAACACGTCCGTGGGGTGGAATGGGACGCCTACAATCGCTCTATCGACGTGCTGGTCAGCCGTCTGCGCCAGAAACTGCACGACGATCCCAAGCATCCCCGGTTTATCAAAACGATCTGGGGGTCGGGCTACATGTTTATCGGGACGGACGGCGATGAGGAGTAATCTATTAAGAAGACTTCATCGGTCGTTGTTTCTGAAAATCCTGCTGGTTTTCGTGCTGGCGTACGCGGTGATTACCGCTGTCGGTATCATGGCGCATCAGTCGTACATGCGCACGTCGCATTTTGCGACCATTCAGAGAAATGCGATCAACCAGTGCACGTATATTATCGATGATTTGGAAATACCGCCCGACACCGTTCTGGCCGGACTGCTGGCCGACAGTTTCGGTATCCAGATTCGTGTCGAGACGCCGGAGTATACCTGGGCCAGTTATGCCGCCATGCCGGATTTCGATGAGTTGAATCTTCCGGTGTACGGTGACGATCAACGGACGCGGTTCGATATCGTGAAACAGATCGGAACCTGTGTCGATATTCATCGGGATTACGGGCGTTTCAGTTTGATTCTGGAATCGGAACAGGAACGCTACCGCGCCCGGTTTACGGTTTATCAGATTATCACGTTCAGTACGATAACCATCGTGATCCTGCTGGTATTTTTCGTGATACGCCGGTTGTTACGTCCGATCAGGACACTTCACGAGGCGGTTTGCCAGATCGGGCGAGGGAATCTCGATCATGAGATCAGCACCAATCGCGGCGATGAGTTGGGAGAATTGGTAACGTCGTTCGGCACCATGACGGAACGGGTCAGAGACATGCTGTATGCCCGCGAGCAGTTGCTATTGGATGTCAGCCATGAACTGCGTTCGCCGTTGACCCGGGCGCGGGTGGGACTGGAAATTATGGAACCCGGGCCGGCCCGTGACGGAATCCGCGATGATATCGACGAGATGGAGACGATGATCACCGAGATTCTGGAGACGCACCGTCTCGACAGCCGATTCGGGGCATTGAATCTTCAGCCGACCAATATCGTCGATCTGGTGCGGGAGGTCTGCGCCGGTTTCGCCGATCAAAAACCGGGATTGAGATTATTATCCCTGCCGGATAAAGTCATGCTCGACGCGGAACCGGAACGCACGGTCATTCTGTTCAACAACACATTCGCCAACGCGCTCAAATACTCGGAGGCCGACGTGCGCCCGGCGGAAATACCGATCCGTCGGGGAAACGGCGAGGTGATCGTGGTTGTGCAGGATTTCGGCGCGGGGATTCCGGAGAAGGAATTGCCGTACGTGTTCGAACCGTTTTACCGGGTGGACAAGTCGCGTTCGAAGCAGACCGGCGGATACGGACTGGGACTGAGCATGTGCCGCAAAATCATGCAGGCGCACGGCGGAGATATCGAAATCAGCAGTAAGGTGAACTTCGGGACGATCGTGTATGTTAAATATAAAACGAACGGGGACCGAATTAGGGGTTGAGATTGTCCGAATGTTTCGAAAACCCGTTACATATTTTTACATTTGAGAAAAGAACCGTTAACGGCTTGATCGTATACTAATCATAAGACGAACGACAGGCATATAGACAAGGCATTTCAGGAGACGCATTATGTTGAATAAGAAGACCACCATTATTGCGGTTCTCGCAATAATCGCGGCCGGATTTCTTCTGGGCGGAGTGCTCGGCAACCAGAAAAAGCCGATGCGCATGAACTCGGAAACACCATCGAACGACGACTTTGCCACCATTATCGTGAACAATGAAGCGGTTTCCTCGATGTTTACCGCCGGCGGGACGCTTCACGCCCTTGATAAAATCGACATATATGCGGAAGTTTCCGGAGTCCTGCTGGTGACGGACAAGCCGTTCAAGGCGGGCAGGCACTATCGAACCGGTGAAGTGATTATTCATATCGATGATGAGGTGTATCGCAATACGTTACTGGCGGAGAAAAGCAATCTGCTCAATCAACTGACACAACTGCTTCCCGACCTGGAGCTTGATTTCCCGGAAAGCGTCGCAAAGTGGACGGCTTTTTTAAGTGATTACGATTTGCATACCCCGCTGAAATCGCTTCCCGAGGCGAGCAATGACCGCGAACGAAATTATATCGCCGCGCGAAATATCTACAGCAAGTACTATTCGGTCAAAAGCATGGAGGCGACACTGAAAAAATACACCATGCGCGCGCCGTACGACGGCGTGGTGACCGAATCCGACATCAATCCCGGCATGCTGGTTCGCAACGGTCAGAAACTCGGCGAGTTCACCGGAACCGGAACCTATGAACTGGAGGCTTCGGTCGGTATCGACAACGTCTCGCATTTGCGAATCGGCGACCGGGTAACGCTGACCTCAGATGATATCGCGGGGGAATTCGTCGGGACGATCGAACGTATCAACGAGAAGATCGACCGGTCATCACAGACGGTGATGGTGTATATCATCACGGAAGATGACCGATTGAAGGACGGTATGTATATCACGGCGGCGATTGCGACGATCCCGATTCCCGAGGCGATCCGGATCTCGCGGGAATTGCTGGTCGGCGGCGAACGGCTGTACACGATTCGGGACGACCGGTTGGTATTACAAACGGTTGAAGTCGTGGCCGACGACAATGACCAGGTCATCGTGACGGGGCTTGCCGACGGGACGGTTCTTCTGACCGAGGTGGTGGAGGACGCCTATGACGGGATGCCGCTGAACAACGGTTCGACTGAGCCGGTGACAGACGAGATCGAAGAATAAGGGGGATACATGCGCAGTTTCATTCGACCGTTCATCAAGTATCCCATTCTCGGGAATTCCATTTTGTTCGCAATATTCCTGTTCGGTATTATCTCGTTTATCAATACCAAGATTACGTTCTTTCCGCAGATGCCGAGCGACACCATTACCATCCAGGCCTCGTATCCCGGGGCGTCCCCTGAGGAAATCGAAGAAGGAATCGTTCTGAAAATCGAGGACAATCTCAAAGGCGTGACCGGTGTCGATCGGATCACGTCGACCTCCAGCGAGAACTCAGCATCGATTACGGTGGAGCTTTTATACGGGTACGACATCAACGTGGCATTGCAGGACGTCAAGAACGCGGTCGACCAGATATCGTCGTTTCCGGCCGACATGGATCGGGTGCTTGTTTACAAGCAGGAGATGCGTGAATTCGCCATCTCGTTTATTATTCGCGGCGACGTCGATCTGTCCCGGTTAAAGCAGACGGCGCTGGATATCGAACGTGATCTGCTGGCGGTCGACGGGATTTCCAAGACTTCCATCAGCGGTTCTCCCAGCGAGGAGATCGAAGTC
>CAZVNK010000167.1:0-257 GCA_964628115.1 uncultured Ignavibacteriaceae bacterium
GGCGCTATTGTCCACCGATCCGATGATTATGCTGTACGACGAACCGACCACCGGTCTCGATCCGCAAATGACCACCAACATTATCAATCTCATCAACCGCCTGATGGAGCATAACCGGGTGACGTCGCTGATCGTGACCCATCAAATCGCGGATGCGTTCAAGATCGGTGACAAGTTCATATTCATCGACGACGGCGAGGTGGCCTTCGACGGGGATATCAACGGCCTCCGCGATTCTTCCGATCCGCGCGTGGTCG
>CAZVNK010000167.1:275-6576 GCA_964628115.1 uncultured Ignavibacteriaceae bacterium
AAAGCTGTTGCGCACGTGCATAAAATCGATTTTGTTTAGCATGAGGATATCATGAAACGGTCAATAAAAGTACCCTGGGGCGAATTGAAAGTCGGCATCGTTATCTCGATCGCAATCGTGGCGCTTCTCTGGGCGTCGTTCACCGGCGGCGGGACATCCATTTTCGAAGTCAAAACCGGTTATGTCACGTACGTGGACAACGCCAACGGACTGGTCGCCGGGGCGCCGGTCTGGCTGGCGGGTGTCGAGGTCGGCAATGTCAAGTCGATCGAATTCGTCAATCTTGACAGCGCCCGTCGAATCGAACTGAAATTCACGGTCAAGAAATCCCTTCAGCACATGGTTACGCAGGATGCCGGGGTCAAACTCGGAACGATCGGCCTGATGGGCGACAAGTATCTCGAAGTCGTTCCCGGCAGTCTCGATCTGCCCCTGATCGAACCCGGCGGGTATGTCCCCAATGTTTCGGCGGGTGATCTTTCGGCGGTATTCGCCGAGGGGGAACAGACGATGTCATCGGCGCGCGGCATGGTCGAAAACCTGACCGATCTGACCGGGCGCATGCGCGCCGGAGAGGGAACGGTCGGCCAGTTGTTTACCAACGATACGCTGTTTCACGAAATGACGACACTTATGGCATCGCTGACGCTCCTGATCGACGATCTTCAGCAAAACCAGGAACGGATTACGAACTCGATCGAATCGGTATCGGGCAATCTCAGCGAAATCACCGCACAGGTCAATTCCAACTCCGGCACGCTCGGCAAATTGATTTCCGATCCGGGTGTCTATGATAATATCCACTCCTCGGCCGGGCGAATCGATTCGATTCTGGCGAAAGTGAACCGGGGCGATGGGACCGCCGGCGCGCTGGTCAACGACGTCGAGTTGTATGATGAGGTTCGCAACCTGATCGTGCGTATCGAGAATCTGGTCGCCGATATCGAAAAAAATCCACGCAAGTATTTCAAGTTTTCGGTATTCTAAAAAGCATTATCCGGATTTATATCCTGAACGTTTTTTCCTTCTCGCTCGTCTTGTACGGTGAGAGGATGATATCGTTAAAGGGGAGGAGGGGATATGAAGACGGGTTTTTCTTTTTTCGGTGTTTTTATTCTTATCATGTTGATTGCCCCCGTGGGGCGCTCGGCCGAATTTCCGACCGATCATGAAAGCGCGGTTATTTCAATCGGTGGATTCTACGGATCGGCAACCGATCTTTTCACGTGTTCCGAAAGAGACAAGAGCCTGAGTCTGGAATTGTCGTGCGGGTGGTTTTTTGCCACCGATGTGGTCTTTGGCTTTCGCGGGCATGTCGGACGGCCTTTTTCGGAATTCGATGACTACACCGATTGGGGATTCGGCCCTCAGTTCATGTGGTTTATCGGCGGGCATATGCACCACCCGGCAAATCCCGGGGCGATGTTCCATTATCTGGGTCTTGCGTTTATGATGAACTGGCGCTTTTACGATATGGAGCAGATACATGTGGATCCGGCCATGCGGGTGACGTCATCGGCAGACATGGCCAAAGATAATGCGTATCATGGACTTGCGATACGCCTTAGTTTCGGGCTGGGGACGGCGCTCGCACACAATATCGTCTTATCCGGTGAGGCGTCGTTTACCGCCGGTGGCGTTGAAAATAACGACTATTCATCGAATGTCGTCTGTGCCTATGCTCCGAACTCGGCGGAAATCGGCGTGGTCCTGGCTTACTTTGTATATTGATGCCAATCCCTAAAGTCTCCGAAAACGATCTCTTTCGGGGGCTTTTCTTTGTGAAAAAAGGTGCAATTTCAAGTGCGAAACCGCTTGACTATTTGGTTTCAATCTCTATCATACCTCCCGTGGACTGTAATTGGATAAGTGCT
Organism: uncultured Ignavibacteriaceae bacterium; assembly: GCA_964628115.1. Classification (GTDB taxonomy): domain Bacteria; phylum Zixibacteria; class MSB-5A5; order GN15; family PGXB01; genus JAFGAL01. The sequence continues at coordinate 2,150 of CAZVNK010000167.1, forward strand.
CTAAATTAGGAGCTGAACTGCTATGATTACCAAGAAACAAGCGCTCGATTATCACTCAGTCGGCAGGCCGGGGAAGATCGAAGTTACTCCGACCAAACCCTGCATGACTCAGCTTGATCTTTCGCTGGCGTATACGCCCGGTGTGGCGGAACCCTGCCTTGAAATTGAGGCGAATCCTTCCGACATTTACAAATATACCAATAAGGGCAACCTCGTTGCGGTCGTCTCCAACGGCACGGCTGTCCTCGGATTGGGAGATATCGGGGCTGGAGCCGGCAAACCCGTGATGGAAGGCAAGGGCGTTTTATTCAAACGCTTTGCCGACGTCGACGTGTTCGATATCGAACTCGACACGCACGACGCCGATGAAATCATTAAATGCTGTCAACTTCTGGAGCCGACCTTCGGTGGTATCAACCTTGAGGATATCAAGGCCCCGGAATGTTTTTACATCGAGGAAACCCTCAAAAAGACGATGAAGATTCCGGTTTTCCACGACGACCAGCACGGCACCGCGATCATATCCGCGGCGGCTTTGCTCAACGCGCTGGAAATCGTGAAAAAGGATATCGACAAAATCCGGGTGGTATTCTCCGGAGCCGGCGCGGCCGGTATTGCCTGCGCCAAGCTGTATTGCTCGCTGGGTGTCAAGCATGAAAACCTGATGATGGTGGACTCCAAGGGCGTCATGTACGAAGGACGCGGCGACCAGTTCAATCCGTACAAGGCCGAATTCGTTCGCAAGACCGATTGCCATACGCTGGCCGACGCCATGAAGGGCGCCGACGTGTTTGTCGGCGTGTCGGCCAAGGACGTGGTGAACAAGGAAATGGTCAAGACCATGGAGCGCGATCCGATTATTTTCGCGATGGCCAATCCCGATCCCGAAATCACCTATCCCGATGCGCTTGAGGCGCGGAGCGACGTGATTATGGCCACCGGGCGGTCAGACTATCCCAACCAGGTCAACAACGTGCTCGGTTTCCCGTTTATTTTCCGGGGCGCACTCGACGTGCACGCCACGGCGATCAACGAAGAAATGAAAGTCGCGGCGGTCAAGGCTCTGGCCAGTCTGGCCAGGCAGGACGTGCCGGATGAAGTGGCTCGCGCGTATCATGTCGATCATTTCAAATTCGGTCGTGATTATATCATTCCCAAACCGTTCGATCACCGGGTGTTGATGTGGGAAGCGTCCGCGGTGGCCAAAGCCGCCATGGATACCGGTGTCGCGCAAAAGCCGGTCGATATCGAGAAGTATAAAGACCAGCTCGAACGTCGTATCGGCAAGGGCCGGATCTTCATGAACGTGGTGACCAACAAGGCCAAGAAAGAACCCAAGCGACTGGTATTCCCCGAAGGCGATTCCGGACGGATTCTTCGCGCCGCCCATATTGTCGCCTCCGAAGGCATCGGCAAGCCGATCGTACTGGGCAAGGCCGAGGATATTAAGAAGGTCGCCGAGGAACATGAGATCGATATGAGCGGGATTGAAATCCTCGATACCCGCCACTCCGATAAACGGCAGTCGTATGGCGAGAAATTGTACCAGAAGCGCTGTCGACGCGGCTTGACCGTGGATCGCGCAATGTGGAAACTGCGCAATCGCGTTTACTACGGCATCATGATGCTCGACCAGGGAGATTGCGATGCGGTGCTCTCCGGCGTGACGACCGACTATCCGACCACGATTCGTCCGGCGCTGGAAATTATTCCGCTCAATCCGGGCATTTCGCGGGTTTCCGGTCTGTATGCCATGATGCAGAAGGATCAGGTATACTTGTTTGCCGACACCACCGTGAATATCAATCCGAATGACGAGGAACTGGCCGAGATCGCCGTTAGTGCCGCCAATGTCGCGCGGGCGTTCAATATCGAACCGCGTATCGCGATGCTGTCGTTCTCGAATTTCGGATCGGCTTCGTATCCGGAATCCCGGAAAGTCGCGCGGGCGGTCAAGATTCTGCATGACAAGGCCCCCGAATTGGTGGTCGACGGTGAAATGCAGGCCGATACCGCATTGATGCCGGAATTCATGGAACGTTATTACACCTGTTCCAAGCTGAAAGAGAAGGCCAACGTCTTCGTGTTCCCGGATCTCAATTCCGGCAACGTGGCCTACAAACTGCTTCAGCGTCTGGGCGGGTTGACCGCGGTCGGACCGATCCTGATGGGATTGTCCAAGCCGGTTCACGTTCTGCACCGTACTTCCGACGTCAATGAGATCGTCGATATGGCCGCCATTGCCGTTGTCGACGCTCAAACCAATGGAATCATGAAATTGAAATAACGGCACGATTCGGTGCCTGCCGGGACGGCCCCGTGGCCGTCCCTTTTTTTTTGTACAACCGCATTGTCCGGTCGGATGTTTTATGTTATGTTGAATTATTAAATATGCCGTGAGAAGATGGTGATGAAGATTTATACCGATGATATCACGTATGTAAAACGACTGGTTCCGAATGCCGGCGGCTGGCGGCCGGTCGATCCCGGCGACGTCGACGACACGGTTCGACCGCTGGTCGACGAGCTTTTTTTATCGTCCGATTTGTCGTATGCCGAAACTCTGCCCGAAAGCCCGTGGCAATACCTGTTCGCGACCGGACAGGCCGGTCGGTCGCAGTATGATATTCTTTCGGGATTGTGTGAACGCGGGGTGACGCTTCCCGACCGCATTCTCTGCATGGCGGATTCCGGAACGGGATTTCACGGTTTCAAAAATCGGTCGTGGGTGAGTTTGCCGGGCAATATTCATCTGGTGGCATATATGACGCCGCAAAGAGAACTGGCGCACGTCGGGGTCGGATTTATCGTCATGGCGGTCGCGGCGGTTTTGCAGACGCTGGATGAACTTCCCGGGTTGTCGCATCGTGCCGCAGTGAAATGGGTCAATGATATTTTACTCGATAACGCCAAGATTTGCGGAGTACTGGCCAATTGCCAGGTGCAGGGAGCGCGGGTGGACGGTGCGATTGTCGGTATCGGATTGAACGTCGCGTCGTCGCCGGAGGCCGTGCCGGACCTGTTTGTCCCTCGAACCGCCTGTGTGAATGATTTTTTCGATTCCGCCGAGGCCTGCCGTCTTGATCGGGGCTTTCACGGTCTGATCGATGCGCTGGATGTTTGGTATCGACGGTATTGCGACGGGGGATACGCCGATATGTTGCGGATGTATCGTGATCGTTCCGCCGTTGTCGGCCAAACGGTGAGTATTCGGATAGACAAAGTCGATGTCGCGCCGGATGAGATGGTCGCCGGCAAAGTCATCCGCATCGGTGAGAATCTGGAATTGTATCTGGAGAATCATCCCACGCCGATCAGTTCGGGGCGACTGATACTCAAGAATTGAATTGACAGGGCGTCGCGCCCGCTTTATTTTACATTTCAGCATCAGGGATTCACAAACGAGATAAGAATATATCCTTATTCCTTATTTTCTCGCTCGGAGGGATGGGGAAGCACATACAACTGCATCTAAGGGAGTGGTAGCATGGAACCCCTTGGCCTGTTAACGATTTGCGTTTCAGCGTTAATCTCAGTCTTTCTTCTGCTTTCGCTTTTGGCGATGGTCATGCGCCTGATTTTGTTCCTGTTTCCGGAACCGGTTCAGGTTACTGACTCCGCAATCGTGGCGGCCATCGTTTCCGCCGCTCAAAGACTGTATCCCGGAACGACCGTATCCAAAGTGGAGGAGGTAAAATGATTTTCACGAAAACCCCCAAAACCATCAGGGTGATGTTTACGCCGTTTCGAGACGGCCTGCAAAGTTCATTCGGCGGCAAGGTCCGGATTCAGGATTTTCTTCCGGCCATGAAAGCCTCGGCGGAAGCGGGGATACGTCATTTTGAATTCGGTGGGGGCGCACGATATCAGGCTCCGTATTTTTACCTTGGTGAGGATCCCTTCGAGACCATGCAGAAAATGCGCGACGCGGTGGGGCCGGAGATCGATCTGCAAATATTGACGCGGTCGGTTTCGGGAGTTACGTTGACCACGCAATCCCTTGAGGGATTGCAACTGCAGGCCCGGTTGATGAAAAAATACGGCACCACCTGGGATCGGAATTTCGACTACATGAACGACGTCGACAACCTGATCAAGACCGGTCAGCCTATCGTCGACGCCGGCATGCATCATCAGGTGTGTATCGCGTTGATGGGGCTTCCGTTCAAATCCGACAAAGTGCACACCGCCGAGTTTTACACCGGCATCGGCAAAAAACTGCTCGACAGCGGTATGCACATCGACAGTATCTGTCTGAAAGACGCCAGCGGAACCTGTGATCCCAAAACCATCTATGACACCACGGTGGCCCTGCGCAAGATGATGCCGCCCGAGATGATTCTCTGGTTACACACGCATGATACCGCCAGTATGGCGGTGGCCTGCTATATGGCGGGAATACAGGGCGGAGTCGACGGGATCGACCT
>CAZVNK010000168.1:0-6547 GCA_964628115.1 uncultured Ignavibacteriaceae bacterium
GCTTCGCAGGTGTTTGTCGCGGGCGTCATCGTTGGTGTCGATGCTTCCGGCCTTGATCGTGACGCTGACCGATGATTTGGCTATGTCGGCGGAATCATACATGATGCTTCCCGAAAAATCGGTGAACGATCCCTTGACATTGGTAATGACCAGATGTTTGACGGAAAAACCGATTGACGAGTGGGTCTGATCGATCGTGAATTTATCTGCCCCGAAGGCGACTCCGGCAAAAAGCCAGAGTATCGCGATAATCAAAATGCTTTTCGTGTTTCTCATATTACACCTCCATGAGTATGGTCCGGTATGCCACCGATACCCGTCCGATTCGACCGGGAATGGCAATTGTCTTCATTACAGGGTCTTGTGCGCCCCGTCGCAAAACGGCGCAGTGCCCGTTTGCTTGCACCGACAAAAATGCCGACTGCGGTTTTCATCTATCGTAAACCCAGCGGCTGAAACTCGGTACCCCGGTGCGAACCGTCGCAAAAAGGCTGATTGGCCGATTTGCCGCATCGGCACCAATAATACGTCCCGGGTTTCAAATCCAGGGCGACCGGTGTTTTGTCCGCGATAATCGGTTTGTCCACGTGCTGACTCCTTCTCGTGTCGTAAACGGGCGTGTGTTTACGTAACCGATTGAACGGAGGAAAGGTTCCCGATGGATCGTGATATTGCCGGCTGAAACCGCCGACCGCTTTCAAACTACAAGAAACGACGTATGTGCTGATTCGTCAAGAAAAAAGACCGATAAAATCTATAATAAAATCGGGGTGTCGGGTAATTATTCGGGAACGATGAGAAAGTCGACGCCTTCGACAACGTCGCCGCCCTCGACCGTTTTGATCTGGAAGTTGCGGTCGCGCGGTTCGGCGTGGTACCCATAGCGTTTGAGCTGTTCGGCATTGATGGTGACGCGGTACATGCCGGGAACCAGTCCCATGTAATAATAAGTGCCGTCGTTGAACGTGGTGACCGGAGTTTCCTCGCCGGTGACTTCGTTGAGGATGATCAGTTTGATGCCGCCGACGCCGATCTTACCGGTTTCAACCGGCCGCGAAACGACTCCGCCGACCTCGCCGGCGGTGACAATGGGCACGCTGATGCTGGTGACGGTGTTGGGATTGATGGTGACTTCGAAGTTCTGATGAGCCGGGCGCAACATGGGATTGTCCAGACTGTACTCATCGATTTCCACCAGGTATTCATCATAGGCACGCAGGCCGTCATAGTAATAAAGGCCGTTCTGGCTGTTGCGCGTCCCGCGCGCGCCGCCGATACTGGCTTTCAGGTCTCTGAGGATTTCCTCGCCCTCGTCGTACTGCCCGTTGTAGTTTTCATCCAGAAACGGCCAGATTACCGCCGTTCCCCGACCGAGGCCGTAGCGGCGGTCGAGTCGGAAAGATTTGCTGTCCTGATCGAAAAGAATCGATCCGCGCTGGAGCTGGGTGGCGATAACCTGATCGTCGTGAACATTGACACGGCTGGTGAAATTGGCGAAATCGTTGAAGATATTGAAACTGATCATGAACCGGTTGTTTTTGGAGATTTCATTGCGTTCGAAGGTGAAAGTCAACTGGCCGCGTTTAAAAATACGTCGGTGCAGGTAGACGGCGTATTGGGAAAGCTTGTTAATATCGTGTTCGTAGTTTATTTTGAACTGCGGCCGCAACCATCGCAAGAACTGGGTGGTGATGAAAATCTGGCTGGAGATACTTTTTTCGGTGCGGTCGAAATACTTGGCCATTTTGGTGGCCCCGATATAGGTGACGTTGAGTTTGTACAGCGGCAATTTGAAGCCGTAATTCATATTAAGAGAGCGATAGTCCGGGAATTGAGCGACTGAAAGCCGAAACCGGGGGCCGAAATAGCGATTTTTAAGCCGCAGTGGCGAGGAAACGGCCAGGCTGTATTCGTTTTTGCGGTCGAGTTTGTTGCGAAACGGATTTTTATAGTAACTGGTATACTGGGCGTTGACGGTTATCAGTGAGGGGCGGGTGTAGCTGAAATTTCCCTCAATGGCGTTGTCGGGCGAAAAGGTCGCACCGAAAAGAACGGTCCCGATTGGTTGAAACGAAAGCTCGCCGGCATAGGTCGTCTTTTCTCCGTCTTCCACGGCGATCGGCATATCGACCGTGCCCCCGACGGTCAACGATGAGAGCAAACCGTAGTAGGCCGTGGCCTGGGCGTATTTTTTCTGTTCGTTGTCGGTGGTGGTTTTCACGCCGCCGGCAATGGAATATTCATAATCGTTTTTGGGGATCAGATTGTATGGCACACGAACATATTGTTCTTCGGTTTTTATCTCGCCGTTGGGGCCGTACATTTTCAACGTGATCTGCGACGCGCCGTAATAGGTGTCGACCAGGAAGCTGTAATTGCCGCTTTCGTCGGCGTAGGCGAATTCGCTCAACTGGTTGTTGACATACAGTTCCACCTCCCAACCCTCGCCGGCGAATCCCTCGATCTTGACGGTCTGGAAATATTTGCGCTGAACCGGGGGTTGATTGGTCAACTGAACCCCGTCGAGACTGCGGGTCAGACTTCCCTGGGTGTTGATGTCACCGATTTCCGCCTGGGTCAGGTATTCGTTGTCGTTGAAATAGTAATGCCAGAGATAATTGACGTTGTCTGCATCGAAACCGTTGATACTGTTGACCGATCCGTTGACGGCCAGATCGCCGCCCATAATCATGCCGCCCATACCCATCGTGAAATAGTGTCCGGCCCCCCCGTAGGGACTGACCGAAAGCATCCAGTCGGCCACGCCTGCTTTGAGATGGTCGCGCTGGTACGGGATACGCTGGATATCCCGGGCGGCCACGTCTCGGGATTTGAGTTTGTCATGCGCGGCCCTGCGCAACAGCTTGCGATACGCCGGAAAATCCTTGTTGAGTGAGAGAAAGACGCTGAGCTGGGAAAAATTGAAATGCGGTTTCAGTTTGAAAATCCGTTCATACAGGTCGATACGCAAAAACAGGTCGGTGGCGGAGGCATAATAGGAACCGTTGACCAGAGCCACGGTTTTACCGTAACATTTCGCCTCTCCGTTTTTTAGGTTAACCTCGAAGTCGTTGTCCTGCGTGACGAATTTGCCTGAGAATTTGCCTTCATCAAAGTCGGTTTCGACGATGATATCGAGAAAGCCGAAGATCTCCACCAGCGGCAGATATAAAGTGCGGCCGTCATATTGAGCCAGAATATCGGTTTTACTCAGTTTGGGGACTTCGAATTTCACGACGATTTCCTCGAAGTCCGACTGGGCGGTGGTCATTGAAGGGCACAGTACTCCCAAAGCCGTGACCAGCAGTAGTGCCGTCAGACGTATTCCGTGAGTATGGGAATGCCGTTTCCGCATGGTTTGTTTTCCTTGCCGACCGATTCGGACGGGTCACCTATTCCAAAGCGAAAGTTCTGGCAAAACTGTTTCCGGCGATCAGATCCTCGGTCGGGATGTCGGTGCGGCCTTCGGTGTCGATGGTCACGTCGACATGATACGGGGCGCGGAATCCGGTAATCGGTTTGCGCAATTCCACCCGTCGCCGCAGATTATGGTATACGGCGAGGTCGATTTCCTCGCGAGCGGCTTCGTTGCCGTCGGCGTCCATCAACCGACAGGTCAACAGGCCGACGTACGAGACATTACCCCGGTTGACCAGATCGATTACGGCGATGGCTGAGGAATCGGTCTGCTGGACGTCGGTGTTGAGGACTTCCATTTTGGCGACTAGATTCCCGGTACGATATTTCAGGATAATAGCCATCTGCATGATCATGTTGAGTTTGGTGGTGATTTTATTGTCGTCAGCCGCCACCGGTATTTCGCGCTGGCCCTCCTGGGAACGCACCAATATCCGCGCCCAGTATTCGCCGTCGGGAAGATCACGCGGGGGAGTTGCGCGAAATCTGATAACCTGCGAAGCACCCGGTTCGAGCACCATTTTGCGTGGGAAGGCTTTGATCCACTCCAGCGCCGAATGGGGATCGGTAACGGCCGAATCCAGTAAATCGACTCTGACCACGCCCATACTGTCGGATTCCGGAATACCGAAACTGAATCCGATGGAGACCTCGACCGGCTTATCGGTGGGATTCTGAACGTTCAGCCGTCCGGACCTGGTTTTTGACATGATGACGGCGGTGGGAGCGACCAGCACGTTGGCCGACAGTTCCGCCGCAAGGAATAACGCCACAAGTAGAAAAGCCAGTCCCCGCCATCTTATCGTGCCAAGCTGGCGGGGAATAATTTTGTTACTGTCCATAGTAACCTCATCCTATGTTATCGTTTATCGTGACCTCATCAGGTTTTTCCCATACTCACCCATATAGTGAGGTCACGCAGTCTTAAAAGTCAATGCAAACTTTGCCTCTATTGCCCGGTATATGCCGCGGTGAAAATGATGTCCGCCGCGTAACTTCCGGCGCGCTGATCAACCGTCGGATGAACCGTGCCGCCCAGAAAAACCCACAACAGGTTGTCCGGAGCCGCCGCGCCGAGGTTATGGTTGCCGAGTGCCGCCGGATTCTGGTCGTTGGTGTCGCCGACGCCGTGTGCGGCCGGAGTTGAGGCGGCCGTAATGGCAACATCGGCATCGGTGGAACTGAACGAAATCGCCAGACGATCTTCGCTACCGCCGGTGCTATTCCAGAGGTATTCCGGAAGGTCCAGATCCAATGTCACTTCCATGCCGCCCTCACCGACAACCTTGAACTCACCGGCTTCACCGACGACAATCTTGCTGGCGTCTTTGGGGACACCCTGCATAACGTCGCCGAATTGCAAATCGGCTTCGGCCGTGACGACCAACACCTGTAAAACGGTTGCGGTAGCTTGACCGGTGCCCATTTCCTGGGCATTGACCATTCCGCCGAAAAGGCATACGCCCATACCGAGCAGAAGAGTCAGGGCAAGTTTTTTATTCGTGATAGTAAACACGTTCCAATCTCCTTATTACATCCCTGTTATCCGATTTTTACTGGCCGGTATATGCCGCCGTGAAAACGATATCCGCGGCATAACTTCCGGCGCGCTGGTCGATCGTGGGATGCACGGTGCCACCAAGGAAGACCCAGATGACGTTATCGGGCGCCGCGGCGCCAAGGTTTTGATCGCCAAGTGCGGCCGGATTCTGATCGGTTACCGCGCCGGCTCCATGAACCGCCGGGGTCGATGCGCCGGTAAAGGCGATATCCGCATCAGTGCTACTGAATGAAATCTGCAAACGGTCTTCACTGCCGCCGGCACTATTCCAGAGATATTCGGGCAGGTCGAGATCCAGTGAAACTTCCGAGCCACCTTCACCGACCACCTTGAATTCGCCGGCTTCACCGATGACGGTTTTGTCGGCGTCTTTCGGCACACCCTGCATGACGTCGCCGAATTGCAGATCGGCTTCAGCCGTGACAACCAGTATCTGCAGAACCGTCGCGGTGGCTTGGCCAACCGCCACTTCCTGAGCACTGGCCGGGGACGGGCCGCCGACGATAGCGAACAGCGCAACCGTGGCAACCAATCCTGTGATAAGTTTCATCCGTGAAAAGCAATGCATAATCTGCTCCCCTTGTTTATTACACGTACATAGTTGTTTATTTTCATTACAGGCGTTTCATATAGGCATCATCGACACTCCAAGTCGAACTCTTAAGCGAATCGGCGAAAAAAAATTGCAAAATGCCCTGATTTTTCAGGGCCTATGGGAGACCGCCAATAGTCCGAAAGAGATATGGTCAAATACATGTAAGAGTATGTGAGATTGGCGATTATGACTGTTTTGCGGTTGTCGGAACGTTTTTTTTTGCCGGGAAGACGATTTTGTGAGACTGCCGGCAGTCTATCTGCTTAATGCCGGATTGTTGGATTACTCCAATCGGAGTGCAAGAATCATGCCCTAATTGCCGGTATACATTATGGTCAGAACGATTGACGCGTCGTAGTCGCCGTTCTTCTGATTGAGCCTCGGAACCACCGTCCCGCCGAGCCAGATAGTCAGTCCGCCGGAGCCGAGGCGATAGGTGATCGTGTCCCAGGGATCGAGATTGTCATTGCCGGGATTGGTCTGATCGGGCGTCGCGCTGGAATCCATGGCGCAGTTGGTTTCGTTAAAAATCAATTGCATGTTATAACCGCTGGAACTCATGTAGGTGGGAAGCGTGAAATCGACGGTGATCTCCGCTCCGGCCGTGCCGGAAATGGTAAATTCCGCGGCCGCGCCGGGAGTATGACTGGAGATCGATTTGGGTATGCCCGGGAAAATATCGCCGAAGGTCAGATCGTTGGTAACGGTGGCATTTTGCGCATACGATGACGTCGCTCCAAGAGCGATTGTCAAACCGATCAGTATGATCGTGAAATATCTCATTTTTGCTCCCTGCTGACCGGAATGGTACGGCGAGGGTGACACGATGTCAAGATTGAACTTGGCAATGAATGTACCGGGTAGGTTGCGGTGTATATGATCGTAATCAGGCAGGTAGCGGAAGAATCCGAAAAGGCGGGGGGAGTGATCAGGCGGTCCATGACAAACGAGGAGCGGTCATCCGGGGCAAGCCG
>CAZVNK010000169.1:0-6531 GCA_964628115.1 uncultured Ignavibacteriaceae bacterium
GGTGCTGGATTTATAAAGAGGGAAAAGCCTCTTATGGCGCTTCTGGCGGTAACGTTTCCGGTGCTGTCGCCGCGCGATCTGGAATGGATTCAGCAGTTGCGGGCCGAGCATAACCGGGAAAAATACGATCTGATCGATCCGCATCTGACCCTGGTGTTTCCGGCTGAGGGATTCGCCGAAGAAGATTTTCTCGGTCATGTTAATGCGGTATGCGAACGTTTTGCGGCCATTTCGTTCATTCTGCGCGGAGCGGTGATTTTCAAAGGGGCGTTCGATGATCGCTGGTATTTATTTCTGGTCCCGGAAGAGGGGTATACCGATCTGGTCAGATTGCATGACGAGTTATATACCGGTTTGCTGGCGGACGAGTTGCGCGCGGATATCCCGTATGTTCCTCATCTGACCATCGGTGAGTCCGACAATGCCGATGTATGTCGGCAGGTTGCCGATGAAATCAACACTGCCAATATCGCCGTTCGCGGGCAAATGGCCGCAATCGACGTGCTTCGTCTGGAGGATGGCAAAATTCATCGAATTTCCACGACTCAATTGCGTAACAAGTAGATAAGTAGGTGCTTTGAGGTTCTAAACTAACGTGAGGCACGCCCGATATAAGCTATATACCCGGTTGACAGGGCCGGATTACACTCAAACGGAAAGCATGATATTATATGTGTGGCATTGCCGGATATTTTCATCTTAACGGCCCGCGAACTCCCGATCGTGATCTTCTGGCGCGCATGGTCGCCATGATTCGCCATCGTGGCCCGGATGAATTCGGGGCGTTCTTCGACCGGCACTGCGCAGTGGGGCAGGCGCGGTTGTCGATTATCGATCTGTCCACCGGCTCCCAGCCATTATGCAATGAAGACGGCTCGCTGTGGATCACGTTCAACGGCGAGATTTTCAACTATGTGGAACTTCGTCCCCAATTGGAAAGCCTGGGACATGTGTTTCGCACCCGGTCGGATACTGAAGTCATTGTCCATGCCTATGAGCAGTGGGGGCGGGAATGCCTGCAATATTTCAATGGACAATTTGCCTTTGCGATATACGATAGAAAAAAATCATCGCTGTTTGTTGCCCGCGACCGAATGGGAATTCGCCCGGTGTTTTATACCGTTCATGGCGGAACGTTTTCCTTTGCCTCGGAGATAAAATCGCTGTTTTGCAATCCCGCCGTTCCGAGGGAAATCGATTATGAGGGACTGGATGAGATTTTTACCTGGTGGACCACCGCGCCGCCTCGTACCGCATTTAAACATATCAACGAACTCGAGGCGGGGACCTGTTTGGAAATCCGGGACGGCCGGATTGCATCACATCGTTACTGGCAGATGAGTTTTCCCGATACGTTCGATAAAAAACGATCGGTGGATTCCTGGGCGGAAGAACTGCATGAACTGCTGGTGGACTCGGTCCGACTGCGATTGCGTGCCGACGTGCCGGTCGGGGGATATCTCTCCGGCGGACTGGATTCCTCGGCGACCACCGCATTGATTAAAAATTTCACCCAAACACCGATTGAGACGTTTTCGATTGCGTTTCAGGATAAGGCCTACGATGAATCCGAGTATCAGATTCAGATGGCCGAATTTCTCGGAACTCATCATCATCGGATTTCCTGCGGATATCGCGATATCGCCGAGAATTTCCCAAGAGTCATCTGGCATGCCGAACGACCGGTGATACGAACCGCCCCGACGCCACTGCTGATGCTGTCCGGTCTGGTGCGGGAAAACAATTTCAAAGTCGTTCTGACAGGGGAGGGGTCCGATGAGATTCTCGGCGGGTATGATATTTTCAAGGAGACCTTGATTCGGGCTTTCTGGGCGCGCAATCCCGAATCCAGTTGGCGTCCTTTGTTACTCAAACGTCTGTATCCGACCCTGCCGCTTTCGGCGGCGCGGGCACGATTTTATCTCGAGACCTTTTACAAGGCGGGACTCGCGAAAACAACAGCCTTCCACTTTTCTCATATACCGCGCATGAATACCACGACCAAAATCAAGGATTTTTACACCGACGATGTCCATGAGCGCCTTACTGATTTCGACGCCGTGGCGGGATTCGGACGTGATCTTCCCAAAGATTTCAATCGCTGGCATCATCTCTCCCGCGCCCAGTATCTGGAGGCACGATCGTTACTGGCCGGATACTTATTGTCGTCACAGGGGGATCGGGTCAGCGCGGCCAATTCGATTGAGGGACGTTTTCCGTTTCTGGATCATCGGGTGGTGGAATTCGCGGCGAACATCCCGCCGCTATTGAAAATACACGGTCTGAATGAAAAATTCCTGCTGAAAAAAGCAATGACAAGGGAATTACCGCCCGCTATTGTCAATCGGGTCAAGCAACCCTATATGGCGCCGGATTCCAACAGCTTTGTCCAGGAGGATTCGCCGGGATATATCGAGGACATGCTGTCCGAGAAAACTCTCGAGGAAGTCGGGATTTTCAGGCCGTCGGCGGTGGCTCGCCTCCGGGACAAGTGCCGCAAGCTGTCGCATGCTCATCTGTCGTTTAAGGATAATATGTCGTTTATCGGGATTCTTTCTACGCAACTTTTATATCATCAATATATCAAGAATTTTAAGACGGTGGAAACGCTCGGTCGTGATGCGTTTACGGTCTGGGAGGATATTTCCGATGAAACACCCGCACGCCGGGATGTCCGGTGAGTGTGTCCGTGATGAAAGGAAAGATGATCAGGAATCAGAGATTAAGATCAGGATGCCGCGAGTTTATTCCCCACGTAGGCGGCGATTTTATTTACGGAATCGAGATTGTCCGGAACCAATTCCTCATCATCAATCGATATGCTGTATGTTTCTTCGAGATAGTTGACCAATTCCAAAATTCCGGTCGAATCGACAATGCCGGTTTCAAGCAGAGACTGATCGGCTTTAAGTTGAACCGCCTCCTCAAATATGAAATTGGATGTGACGAATTCCCTGACGTTTTGTGCTATCTGGTTTTTATTCATTGTGTCATCCGTACCGTTGTTTCTCATGGATCGATGCATTTTAATCTTGCCATCATGCTTTGGCAAGACTTTTTTACTCTGTGGTTATCATTATGTATTCTATCGGAATTTACGAAATATAATTGAAAAATAAAGTGTGATTTATAAAAGGATAAATTTTATATGGAATTCCACAAAGACGTCCTGAAAATCGATGCCGAACAGGTTGCCGAGAATCTGATCGAGACCGTTCGACGGCAGATTCGCAAGGATTTGAAGCGGGAGGGGGCCGTGGTCGGCATCAGCGGAGGAATCGACTCCTCGGTCTGCGCGGCTCTTTGTGTCCGTGCCTTGGGGCCGGAGAAGGTGCTGGGTGTGGCGATGCCGGAAAAGGATTCCAGCCCGGACAGCAAATCGCTGGCGCAGGAACTTGCCGATTCGCTGGGCATTGAATGCATAGAGGAGAATATTTCCGGCGCTCTTGAGGGTTTTGGGTGCTATCGTCGACGCGACGACGCTATCCGGAGGCTTTTCCCTGATTACGGCCCCGGTTATAAAAACAAGATTACGCTTGGCGCAAATATTCTCGAGAAAAACGCGCTCAATTATTTCAAGTTAACCGTGGAAACGCCTGACGGCGAGAGTGTCGCCAAACGCATGCCGAAAAGCGAATACCTGCAGATCGTGGCGTCGTCCAATTTCAAGCAACGCACCCGCATGAGCATGGTGTATTATCATGCCGAACGACTCAATTATGCCGTGATCGGCACCGGCAACAAGGATGAGCACCTGCTGGGCTTTTTTGTCAAATATGGCGACGGGGGAGCGGATCTCAAGCCGATATCGCATCTGTTCAAAGTTCAAGTATTCCAACTGGCGGACTATCTCGACATTCCGGCGGGAATCAGGCAGAGGACTCCCACCACCGATACGTATAGCGCCGAAGTAACCCAGACCGACTTCTTCTTCGGGGTGGATTTCGAAATCCTTGACCATGTCTGGTATGCGCTGGAGAATGGAATTGACGCCGCCGACGTGGCAAAACTCCTGGGATTGGAAGAGCAACAGGTGGCGCGGGTGATGCGGGATATTCAGCAAAAGATGCGGACTACCGAATACTTGCGGATGATTCCGATGGAACCGGACATGTAAATTCGGTTGAATATGCCGAAACTTAATGTGATATTAGACGTTTAAGCAGTGAACCATGTCAGAACAACGTTCTTATGAGAGAAGGCCAATGACGGATTCGACGCAGAAAAAAGGATTTGATATCAGTGATTTGCTGTCGGTTGCCTGGCGGCGGAAATGGATTATTATTATCCCGACCATTTTGGTGACGATTGCCACGCTGGGGGGATCGTATTTGTTGACCCCGGTCTATCGGGCGGCCGTCATAGTCTGGGTGGGAAACACGGTCAAACTCTCCGCCGATATTCAGCGCATGCTCGGCAACGGTCGTGAAGTGATTCGCAGTGAACGGGATATGCGTCTGGAACTGCAAAGTCTCCAGTTCTTGAGCTGAATGGACTTGAGAAGTGTTTTGAGAGCTTTAAAGCGGTGGACGGCAAAGTCTCCAGAATGAAAGCACTTCTTCACCTTATCTCGGTCGACTTATTACACGACTTAAGCTTGATCAGGGTGCGGAAGTGATCCGGCACGCCCTGAAACAGCAATCCAGCAGGCCCGATCTGACTTTGGATCAAATCAAACAGGACTATCTGATTACCAAACTTCGCGATGAAATCTATGTCAGTTTTGTCGGCAAGGATCAGGTGCAGATTCTGGTGGAATCGGTTGATCCTTACATGGCTCGCGACATGGCTCAGAATCTCGGTGAGATTTTCATGTCCGAGAAAATGAAAGAGGAAGTGGGAGAGGTGCGGAGTTCGCAGGATTGTTCGTATGAGCACCTGGCGCGCTATGAGAAGGATTTAACCGACAAAATCAACGAAAAAACCGCTTTCGAAAAAGAATACATGAAAATCCAGCTTGACGAACTGGTAACGTCCGAGGAAAATCGTCGGGAGATTTCATCGGAGATTCAGGGTACCAAGTTTGAGATTCATGACAAGAAGGACGAAGAAACACACCTTATGACCAATCTTGGGGATCTCGGGGTGGCCTCGAATAGCCTGAAGTTGAAGGAATCGAACGAATTACGCAAACTGAAACGCGACGCCGCATCGTTGATCGGCACCATTGGAGAATTAATGCAAAAATACCAGTGGAGCGATCCGGAAATTCTGAATTTCAACAATCGGATGTTCGGTTTGATTCGTCAGATCGAGGATGAAAACCGTCGTTTGGTCGATGAACAATTCGCCGAATACGATGAAAACGTGCGGGCACAAATCGTTCAGCTGTTTAACATTCGGGACGATCTGGAATCCCTGTACGAACGGCGCAACAATCTGGAACTGGCATTGGCCGATCTGAACGCCAAAATCAATCTGGTGCCGGAATACGATGCGAGATTGGATCAGCTCAACCGTGAAATCGTCGCCGCCCGCGACTTGCGAGACAAATTCAAGGAACAGCAGGAAAGCTCGCAGATATCGCAGGCTCTTCTAAGGGAATCCAAATATCGCGTCATTGAACCGGCCAAAGTCCCTCTGGCCCCGTACTCACCGCAACGGTCGAAAATCGTGGTGTTGGGGATTTTGTTGGGAGTGGCAATCGGAGTCGGCGCCGCGCTTCTCAGCGAAATCATGGATAATTCATTCAAGACGGTTGAGGACGTCGAAAAGTCGCTTGGTTTTCCGGTTATCGGAGTGGTTCCTGAGATAAAATTCCTGAAAAGGATGCCGGCTCGCCGCTGACATACAGTAATCCGTAAACCGACACGTCTGTTCTCGCTGATTTGTTGGCATTTTCCGTTTAAAATACACCTGTTAGCCATGCAAGGTTTTGCATAGCGTATTTCTGACAACCGTCGACGTAAAACCGCTTTAAATGGGCATTTGCGCCTTTTTTTTGTTGCATAAGATTTCAAAAATGCTATTATATAAAGGTAGTTAAGGCGCTACTCTGTTTTACATGTCAGGCTGATACCAACCATGCCTGAGTATTACAACTGGGAGCGGCCGTTGGTCGGCCGTCGGACTGCAATGTTTCTTACAGTGCTAAATATTTCTAGTCTTTTTAGGGAGTAAATAATTGTTCATCGTTAAATAATTGAGGGTATTCCATGTCAAGCGGCCGCTATACGCTGTACTCATGGGGGCTTCCGAAAAACAATCGACGGCGGACGGGAACATGTCTTATCATGTTGTCCTGTCTGCTTCTTTTTTTTACTTCATCGGCATTTGCCGACCTCACTGACACTCGTCAACAACGAGACGAAGTGTACCAGAAAGTGTACGTCGGACCGTACAATCATCCCGAACTGACCGACACGTACATCTCGCCGCGACTGGAAATCAACGGCGTGACCCAGACGCCGCTCGCGGGCGATCTGGAAGACCTGACCGTGGCGCTTTGCTCCGGTCCGCAGGCCTGGATGATGTTGAATTAATAGGTTATACAAAAGTCAATTTCATGGAATCAGGCTTGATAAATGCTAC
>CAZVNK010000170.1:0-4915 GCA_964628115.1 uncultured Ignavibacteriaceae bacterium
TCACCATGCGTGATCGCTCCTGATTTGGCACAATACACGCCCTGATAGGGATTGACATCGGTAATAGTCCAGGGAAGAGACCCGGTCATTTCCCATTCGAAGGCATCGAAATCGCCGGATTCATACGTCTCTATCAATTGGCCAATCGTTACTGAGAAATAAATATTCTCGGCGTATCCTTCATCGCCGGTTAAAGCGAGCAAGAAATCCACCTGATGATAAGCCGGACAGGCCGCTGAGACGACATATTGATATTGTGACAGCGACGTTCCTGTACCGCCCAAAGCGGTTATGGTTGGATAGGCCGAAGTCGGCTGGGTAACGGTGATATAGGAATCGCCGGTTGAGAGAATCCCACTCAAACCGGTGGCGTTACCCATACCGTTATTGACCAGTGTGATGGCCATATCGATCGTTTCGCCCGGATCGGGAAAATCAGAGGAATAGCTGTCAAATGCCATATCGGGTAGAATCGGCAAAGCTTCCAGCTGAACGTCGATCACGACCGTATTTTCACCCGTCACGACCACCCTGGTGACGGTATCGGGCTAATAGCCGACGGCGCTGTATATGAGATCATACGTGCCCGCCTCAATCATTCGGTGGTAATCACCGACATCGGGATCGGTCACCACCTGAGAACTGTCTTGATCGTGGCCGATGACTTCAATCATGGCAAAGACCGGATCGCCGGAGCTCTGATCGGTAACGATACCACGGATGCCATATAAAGCCATTTCCAAATAATTGAACATCGATGATCGCAAGTACACCCAGAAATCCGGCATTTGACTGGCCGGTGGGAGTTTCGTTGAGGATATCTCAAGCGTTACTTCACGGCAGTGATGGAAATAATTCATATAATCCTGACGTCCGCCTGAAATGGTATACCAGTCGTAGCCGTTGGTGACGCCATTATCCTGGTCTGTCATATACCCGCTGGGGCTGTAATACTGCGCCGAGTCGGCAAAGTCGCGGCCGACGTCATCCCACCAGTTATCATCGGCGTGGCGGGTTGACCAGGTGTCCCAGGGGTAATTGAATACTTCGGCGCCACCATGATAGTTTCCGGAAATCACGAAACTCTGCGCCGCCGCGAGATTCATCATGGCCACGGTTTCATCCTGCCAGGCGTTACCGTCGGGATGATCACCGTCTTCAAAGTCTTTGAAATTGCGGTTAATATCAATGCTGTTGGCATTGTAACGGGTTGCGCCGGAAACGGAACTATTGCCGCCGGCATAAGTTCCGTCGGGATTTGCCAGCGGGTTGATCCAGATTTCGCAACTGTCAACCATTCGTGTCACCAGTGAATCGGAGCCGTACGCCGTCAGGAGAGAGTCGATCATCCGCAGGGTCATGATATACCCGGTGGTTTCGTCACCGTGCATGGTTCCGGTATACATGACTTCCGGTTCGTCTTCTTCGGTGTTGACATTGTCGGAAATAACCGCAAAGAGAATGGCGCGTCCCTCCACGCTGTAACCGGCATTGACAATACGGCACAGCGAGGGATGGTCGGATGCGAATGCATACATCATCGTTTCATAGGCTTCGAACGTCGGGTAGGAGTCCCAGTCCCTCATGCCGTCGCGGTCATACGACATCTTGGGATCTTCCAGCAGAGTCCCCGGATGGGGCAGGATCTCATAGTCATAGCCCTTTTCCAGAAACATCGCCCACTGCTCATCATTGGCATACGCGAAGACTTCATCGTCAATGACATTGTCGATTGAAATCAGTTTGGTAAGTTCGGCCAGTTCCGTTGGGGAGTCGATCTTGAACTTGAAATAGATTTCCGAGGCCAACGCCTGGGTCCCCAGGGTCAGCAAGAGCAGAACCGGCACGAGGAATATGGCAATTCTTTTCATGTTGATCATCCTATCGCACAAAATACTCTCTATCATACCCGGCAGACGTATATCTGCTTTATCGTCATCTCTCGAAGAAAATACGTCGCGGAATTGCCAAAAAGCAAGCGGCGTTTTTTATGGCGATCCTCTGTGTCATGCTGTCGGGCCATTGCTCTCGGTTTCATGTTTGCGGCGTTGAGGGCGTCAAAAACGCGGGGAACGGGATGTTTAATCCCGTTCCCCGTAAGTATCAATCAACGGTGAATCACGGGCAGTTCAGCGGCGTTAAATCACCGTATAAGAAGTCAATCAAAGCAAGAATATCAAGCAGGTCATGCGAACCGGAATTGTCCACGTCGGCGGCATTCGGTTCCGGCAGAGCCGGGCCTTCGCTGTAGACGAAGTCAATCAGATACAGAATATCCAGCAGGTTCACATCCCCGCCGTCCTGATTGACGTCGCCGCAGACATACTGCGCGCCGACATCGAGATCGACCGAAATATCCCAAACCGGTGTTATCGGATCATTGGACGTGATCATGATTCGGCCGGAATACGTGCCCATACCGAGTTCGGCGGCATCCAGCGTGACCATGACCGTGTCTTCCGTCATTGATGCTACCGTTCCGCCACGAGGCTGAATCGACAGCCAGCCGCCGGCGGAGATATCAATGGCCATATTGCTGTGCATGTATGCCGCGTTGTATACGACCTGCAGACCGTCGGCGCCGTCGGCGTTTTCAATGCCCACGGTGGCTTCACTGAGACTGTCGGTTCCGGGATCCATGGTCGCATATTGCAAAGTAATACTGCCGTTGGGATACAAAATCGCCTGGCAGGTGATCGAACCGGTTCCGGTAAGACCCGAATACAGCGGGACGTCGACATAACTTACGATGAAACGTTCGTTGACGTCATCATAGAGATAATAAATGTCGCCGCCCTTGCGAATGTCGAGGTCATCCCAGAACAGCGCGATCAGGTTGTTCTTGTCGTCGACCAGCGGGATTTCGGTGTTACTCCGGCTTCTGACACCGGCGCCGAACGCCAGCACGCCGTTGGAACCGACCAGCATCTGGGAGTAAGCGTTTTCATAGAACGGGAAATCGAAACCGATCGGAACGGGACGACTGGTGTCGTCGTCGCCGAGGCTGTCGAGTTCCATGATACTGGTGCCGGTCGAAGTGATATCGATCCAGACATAAGCCGGGCCGGACGGATCATCGGAGTCGATCCAGGAATGACCGTAACTGTCCGGGCCGCCGGCGCCCTTGGTCTGCGGTGCGAAATAGGCTTCCATCTCGCCGCCTTTTTCGATATCCATCACGCGGTAACCAAGCGGTTCGGGTTTCGGGACGATCGCGGCTTTGGCCGCATCCTTGGAATACATGATACATCCGACCTGATAATTCAACTCGCCGGGGCCGGTATTGGTAATAATGACCGGCATCGAATCGGCCTGGTAAATCGGGACCGTCATATTGATGGCCGAGTGACTGACGCCGATTACCGGCATGTAGATATTCAGGTAAACGGTGATGTATCCTTCGCCGTTTTCCGGATCGTTGGTGACATAATCAAGCGTTCCGACATCGTCCCCGGGAACCATATCGGTGGCATCTATGGTCACCGCGAAATTCAAATCGCCTTCCGGCGCAATGGTCTGTTCGTCGGTGTCGAACACCAGCCAATCCTGTTCCGATGAGAACTGCAGTTTGAGCGTGCCCAGACTGTCGTTGCTGATCGGGATGAAATGCTCGGCATTGTCACCCGGATCGAGACTGTCGGTGATTTCGGTGAAACCGAAAACGCAAAGCGGCGCGTACACGTTCAGGTTGACCGGGATGGTTCCCGACGGATGCGCCGGATCGTTGGTCGAGTACGCGACCGAACCGACATAGTCTCCGGCGGTCAGATCGTTGGTGTTAATCGTAATCGGGAAATCGATGCTGTCGCCGGGGTAGATATAATTCTGCGCGGTGGAGAAATCCAGCCACTCCTGTTCGGAGGAGAAGCTGACTTTCAGCCGTCCGTCGCCGTTGTTTTTAATATGGACATCGTGCGCGACTTCCTGTTCGATATCGAGACTGTCGAGAATATCGGTTCCCGAAATCGCCATTGCCGGCGTGCCGGTGGCCTGATTGTAGCCCTTGATGGTGATATCGTCGATATTCCAGCCGCAGAACTGATACGAACCGTCGGTGCTACCGATTCCGAAACGAATCTGGAAATTGGGATTATCGTCGGCATAGGCGCTGATATCGTAGAATTCCTCGATCCAGGCCTGGTCGTCGGTATCGGTACTTCCGTTTTCGAACAGAGTGGTCCAGGTGCTTCCATCGTACACCTGAAGGTACACGTGATCGTAGTTGTTCTTTTCGACACCCAGCCAGCGATAGAAAGTCAGTTGAATGCTGGAATAATCCTCGCAGTTGATAATCGGGGAAACCGCCCACTGCGTGGAACCGATACTGCTACTGTAATCGCCGCCGGTGCCGCTGGTGAGATCGTTACCGAGTAGATAATCGTCGGTCGAGGCGGAATGATCCTCGGACGGATCGGGGCCGCCGTAGGAGTCACTACCCGCGCCGCCGGTGGCCTCACCGATAGTCCATTCGCCGGAACCACCGAGCCCCGTCCAACCCTGGTCGGTCGAGAAGTCGTCGGTATAAAGCGCTTCGCGGTCGCCGACCACGAAGTCGAACTGAAGAACGCGGAAATAGTTGCCGGTTCCCGTAATGGTGAGATCGAACGTCATTTCGTATCCCATGACCGTCGACGATGACGCGGTGACGACGAATACGTCGCCCGCGTTGTCGCCGGTGCCGCCGGTGGAATCCACGAATCCGATATAACCGTAGTCGTCATCGACAGTCACGTTCGGATCGGTTTCCGATAGATTGCCCACGACATCGAAGGCCTGGCCGGAACCGTTGTTGATGACCGTGACCGTGAGATCGGCGGTTTCACCGGGATCGAGAATGCCGTTGTTGTTGCCGGTGGCGTCATTGACCGTAATCGACACAAAACCGACTTCCGGCGCATGGGTGGTCAGATTGAAA
>CAZVNK010000170.1:4925-6496 GCA_964628115.1 uncultured Ignavibacteriaceae bacterium
GTATCCCATTTGTCGGTGCCGTGAATGTCCAACTGGAATTGAATCCGGTGCTGATCCGGAGTGTTCGGCGAAACTTTGAAGCCGAACGCATCGGTGATGTAGGCCGTGCCGTAATCACCGGGAATCGTGGTGTACGATTCGAAATTATCGGTAATCGTCACGAACGTGTCGGCGGTCGACAAGGTGGCATCGACGTTGAAAGCGGTGTCGGGGCCGACGTTTTTCAACTGCACGCCGAGATAGATGGTCTCGCCGTAATCGATCAGGCCGTTGGCATTGCCGCCCGTGAGATCGTTGACGTCGCAGAAATCGAAGGTGACAAACGGACCGTCGGGAGTGATCACGTCGATCGTGTCGATAATCGGCACCTTGTTCTGGCCGGTAATGACCACGATGGCTTCACCCGGCGCGGAAAACGGCGTCAGCGTAATATCCGCCATGCCGGTTTCATCGACATATCCCTGACCGTGCAGTTCGCCGTTGACAGAGATACCGACATAAGAGGCCGGATCGGCTTCGACGGAGAATGACGTGGCCGTCATCATGATGGTCGACGGATAGGTCGCGGCATTCGCCGTGGGAACACCCAGGTAGGTCATGACCGACGGGTCGCCCATCAGCGTGTAAATTTCCCAGTAATATTGTTTGCGAGTACTGGTGCTCTGGCTGACCGCGAGGTTTCCGGCAAACATAATCGCCGCGTTGGTGACGAAATGCTTCGTTACCGGTTCGCCGTGATCGTGAAACACGCCGTCATAGGCGCCCTGGCCGGTTTCCTCGTAACTGGGTCCATCGCCAACGATTGGGCCGTTGCCGACACCCCAGTAATAGTCTTCATCCCAGTAAGTACTGTTGGTGCCGCCGATGTATCCGATACCGCCCTCGTTTTCGGCACGAAGGAAAGTCTCGCCGAAACAGGGGGTGGAAAAATCGTCGCCGAACGTGTTGGCTTCACAGCAGTTGCCGATGCCGAGCAGGTATTTATGCTCGTTGTTCAGCGTCGATACGTCGCTGGAGACGAATGACGGTGTTCCGTGGCCGTCATGACTGCAGTGCGCGGTGTAGTTGTACAAGCCGGTGCCGTCTCGCAGGGTCTGAATGATATCCGCAGGGGCTGATCCGGAACTCGACGCCGGGCTGAGCCAGACATAGGGATCGATGCCGTGAGCGGCATTGAAATACAGATTGGTCCCGTAATTGAGCTGGCCGTTGCCGTGAGTCACGTCGTGACCGTAGCTGTCATATCCCGACACCAGTGTCACATGCTCCAGATAACTCGGATCGGGCATGAGATACTGCTCGTATTCAAGGGTCTTTTCTATTTGCGGACGCAGGTCGGCGGTATCGCTTGCCGAAAAACGGCCGTAGTAAATTTCCGGCAGATTGTCGCCGGTGAACTCGCAGAATTTCAAATCGGTTATATGCGATGCGGCCGAACCGCTGAACGGGGGAATTTCATCGACATCACCGACAAACAACACGAATGACGGAGCCGGATCGGCCGGGGTGCCGGCCTGATAGGCGCTGTCGATATAATCCTTGATGTCGGTGCTGGAAAAACCGATCTCATC
>CAZVNK010000171.1:0-6492 GCA_964628115.1 uncultured Ignavibacteriaceae bacterium
CGGCCCGGAACCGCAGTTCGAATCGCTGGAGACTCTGGTGAAAAACACCGAGGGCAATCAGCCGATCTATCGTCTTTATCCTCGCGATTTCTGGCTGACGATATAGCTTCAGGATAAACATAGTACATCAAAACGGCGGCGCATGTGCACCGCCGTTTTCTATTTCCGCAACCCTCGCCGTAGGCAGGTTGATATTTTATTGAGGCGGAGTTGCGATTTCAAGCGGAATGGCAATCCGTTCAGCGCCGTGATCGTTTACTTCAACAGGAAAGGTCAGCCGCACGTTGTCGACCATGCAGACTCCGTCACGCCCCTCGCGACAATAGTACACCACGGCATCCAACGTCAACTCACTGACGCCGACCGTAGTCGTTACTGGTATTAATACCGGAAATGCCCGGGGGGGATGATCTTGTGCCAGATTGTCGCTGGTAAATGCCACGACGTTCCGATTAGACGACTTGCGATCAAGATACAGCGGCGCGTCCGCGGTCAGCTTGTATCCGTCGGGTAGAACCAGATTGATGGCGATAGTCGCGTCACCTGTTTTAATTGTATGGCGGGGCAGAGCAACGATCCGTCCCTGGAAGCGTTCCTTTGCCTGCCCCGCCAGGACCTCGAGATTGCCAAGCACTAACGAGGTGACCTGTTCGGTCTCGAGATTTACTATTCGTATGACGTGATTGTTGGCGTCCGCCACGTACAACCGATCATTGAGGATTGTCAGTCCCGACGGTTCGTTGAACTGCGCGGAGGAAAAAGGGCCGTCGACATATCCCGACTCGCCGGTGCCCGCCAGCGTAACGCTGGTTTGCCGTTTGGGATCGATTATCTTGATTTTTGAGTTGTACGTGTCGGCCACATATAATTTATTCTTGTAGTACACCACGCCCAAAGGATGTTGCAGTCGGGCTACCGCACGCGGCCCGTCGATGTCGCCGTACTCGAACAAATCCTCGCCGATAATGGTTTCGACTCGGCCATCGGGGTCGATATCCACGGCGCGGATCGCGCTGATTTCGCTGTCGGCGACGTACAAGCGTTTACCGTCGGTACTCAATCCGCTGGGTTGGGCCAGTGCCGCCGAGCGAAGAGTCCCGTCGATACGGGCTTCGCGAGACGAACCGGCAAACGGTTTGGTATCGAACGTGGTCAAGTCGGCGATCCACAACTGATGCGATCCCGCCATCGCGATATACAACTGCTTGTTCTGTACGATTAAATCCCAGGGTGAATTCAACGCGACGTCTTTTCCCTTACCGCCGATGTTGTACGTTCGTGCCTGTCGGCCTGTCCCGAGTACGGTTATCACTTCACGCGTGGCAAGATTCGCGGCGCGAATGGTGTGATTTTCCGTGTCGGCAATGTAGAGGGTGCTACCGCCGAGGGCCGTCCCCTGTGGTTGAGCGAATTCCGCCGTTTCGAAAGAACCGTCGGTCTGTCCGCGACTTCCGCTTCCGATCACATCGAGAATCCGTCCGTCGGGATCGGTGATCACAATGCGATTGTGATTGGAATCGGAAATAAACAATCGCTGTCCGTTTTGGTCGGCTTTGACTTTACCCGGAAACGCAAGCAGAGTACTCGGTTTGCTTTTTCGTTCCAGGGTCGGATTGAACGGCTCACGCTTTAATTGGCCTTTGCCGTCGAAATAGCGTATGGCTTGCTAGATGATATCATCGAACGATTCGAAAATACCTTCACCGGAGTGCATCCCGATCACTTTGCCGCGTGGGTTGATCAGTACCAACGTCGGCCAGGCGCGCGCGGCGTACGAACGCCAGATGACGAAGTCACGATCATTGACGACCGGATGCGAAATGTCGTAGCGAAGAATGGCCTGACGAATCGCTTCGGTATCCTTTTCATTGGTGAATTTGGCGGAATGCACGCCGATCACCACCAGCTCGTCGGGGTATTTTTCCTCGAGTTTTTTCAGGTCGGGAAGCACGTGCATGCAATTGATACAGCAAAACGTCCAGAAATCAAGCAGAACGATTTTCCCGCGTACATCCGCCAGCCGCAGAGGTTGCTCGGTGTTCAACCACTCCATGCCGTCCGGAAATTCCGGGGCGGTTATCGTACCTTCCAGCATGCCTGTGTCCAATTCCGTTTCTCCATTTGTCTGCTGTCCCCGGGCGTTGTCGTTGGCGCAGGAACTCAGCAGGATCACCGTCGTCAATAGTAAGATCCAATGTATACCGAGGGATATCATATCGATGCCCCTTTCTCGTTTCCGTGTAAGGTTAAACAGGAAAATCGACGAAAGGTTTCCTAAATGGACTATAATAATCCACGAATAAGTGGCTTGATGGATATTCGGGGCCGGGAAAAGCCCGAATACGAAACGTATTCGGGCTGAACGAGTTGTGTCGGATATTAAAAATCCGGAGTGGGGGAATATCCCGGCAAAAGCATGGGAATCGGTTGACCGTTGTGTTTTCCGTAGAATCGCAGGAATTCCACTACGGGATCGGAGTCGATGTTGCCGATAATCGGGGATTTCGGCAGAAGCGGTTTGAACCAGCCCCGATATTTGGGGATCTCGATAATGTCAATATCCTGATCCGGTTTCAAGCCGGCTTTCTCGGCCGCAATCGCCAGCGCCGTGGTCAGACCGCCGATTTCATCGACCAGCCCGAGTTCCTTACCGTCGATGCCGGAATACACGCGTCCCTCTCCGATTTCGCGGACCCGCTCGACGGTCAGGCCGCGCCCCTCGGCGACTTTTTCGACAAAGGAATCGTACATCCGGTTGATGATTTTCTCCACGCGGTTTTGTTCGGACTCGTCAAGGTTTCTGGCCGGAAGGGTCAGACCGAGTAACGGCAGGGTAATTCCGGTCCAGAGATCGGCATGTTCGCCGCGTTTGACATGGTCGGCACTCATGCCGGTTTTTTCACCGAAACCGTCGTCATATACCCAGCCGCCGATCACACCGATCGATCCGGTCAGCGTGTACGGTCCGGCAACGATGGTGTCGGCGTACATTGAAATCCAATATCCTCCCGAGGCGGCGGTTTGGCCCTGGCTGACGATCACCGGCTTTTGTTTCGCGCATTTGCGAAGCGCCTGGGCGGTGATATCACTGGGAATACTGAGTCCGCCGGGACTGTCAACTCGAAACACGACCGCCTTTACCGATGGTTGCCGCGCCAGGCCGAGAAACACTTTCTCCAGCCAGCGGCCACGAATGCCGCTGTCCATCTCGCAGGCGCCGACGGCATACACGACGGCTATGCGGGGGCGCGGTCCCCACTCGGACGGGGGCAGAGCATTGGCCAGCAAACCGTCAGCGTCGATTCCCCGCATGGCGCGACGGTTCATGTCGCTGACGATACGCCCGATATCCGACCAGCGTGCCAGCGTGTCCACCAAACCGTGTTCCATTGCCGCGTCGGCCAGGAAGAATCCGTTATCGTTGATGAGTGCATCGTATCGATCCGGTGTGATACTGCGCGAGGTGCAAATCTCATCTTTGGCGACGTCGTACCAATCATCGACAAAGGCCTGTCTTTGCTCGCGGTCGGCATCGGACATCGACGTACGACTGTAAGATTCCGCCATCGATTTGTATTCGAAATAGCGCCATTCGTCGAATCCCACACCGAGTTTGTCGAGTGTACCTTTCAGGAACGTTCGACTCAGCGCGTAACCGTACAACTGCATGAATCCTTCCGGATCCATGATAATTTTGTCGGCCACGCTGGCCAGGTGATAACCGGTCATACCGCAGATGTCGATAGCTATCACCACTTTTATTCCCGCCTCGCGGGCTTTGCGCAATTCCTCGCGGATTTCCCAGGCATGTTCGGGGTACGCACGCATCGACGACAGATTCAGCGCGATGGTGCCGACACGGGGATCGGCGACCGCGGCGCGAATGTCGCTGAGTAGTTCGGCGAATCGGACTTTGCCGCCGTCGAAAAACCGATACGCATGATAGTCCAGCGTTCCCTTCATGTTGACCGCGAGAAATCGCCGATCCTTTTCGAACAGCTCGGGAAAGATGCTTGGCCGCATCCCTCCCAGGCGAATCGAATGCGAGTACGACGCATGATGTTGATCGGTGTCATAATGTGTCTGCGAACCCAGTCCGAACGTTCCGAAATCGACCGTAACTCCGGCGGTGAACGCTTCCGATTCGAAATACCGTCCGACCAGACTGATTCCGGGGGCGACCTGTACCGCGGCGCCGGCGCTCCATGGCACATCCTCAAAACTTATCCCGCGCTGAACGGCGCCGTCGGCAAAAATGGTTACCAGCGGTGTTCCCAAAGGACGAACGCCGATTTCCGCGACCGCTTCATTGGCCCGGCTTTCAAGCGAGGTCGTGCCGGTAAGGCCGACCGACACATATCGCATCGGTCGTATGATGCACCCCAGCGACAGCAATCGTTCCCGACCGAGGGCATCATGATCTCCCTTTGACCAGCCGTAAGACAGCCCCATGACCAATGGGTCGGAACCGCCGGCGATACCGATTCGGTAATCGGTAACATCGATCCCGCCGATTTCCTGTTGTTGAACACTGAATCCGAAACCGGGTACGGCCAGGTAGGTTCCCCAGTCGCGAAATGCTCCGGCGTCGGTCCCCTTGGTCGACCAGCAAAACCGTGACTCTAAATGATGTACGATACCCAAATTGGCAGGATTGGCAAAGCCGATTAGTCCGTCATTGAATGCGGTCGGTGAAGTGAATAGAAAATTGCTTCGACTGTAATAATCGGGGATAGCGTTCTCACCGGCGAATGAAACTACCGGTAAAAAAAGAACCAGCAATATCGAACAAAGTCGATTCTTCATATTTCCTCCTGAATGTACAGATTGTAGTATTCAGAAGAAATATCGCGAAATTTTCATTCTGTTCGCAAGTGATTTCGCTAGCAGGCTTTGATCGCGATTTTCTCCAGCGGTTTGCGATCATTCGGTTGTTCGGATGTGCGCATATCTTCGGGAAGCAGTTTGGCGTCGCCGTACGTTCCGATTGCAATCGCACTGATTATCCGGTACTCATCCCGATTGATGCCCAGTATACCGTACGCTTTTTCCTGATCGAATCCCGCCATGGCATGAGCGTACAATCCGAGTTGACGGGCCTGTAAGGCCAGCGCCATCCACGCCGCCCCGCAGTCGAATACCGCCCAGTCGTTGGGCGTGTCATCTCGTTCGAAATTTCTCCGGGCCATGATAAAGGCCAACACCGGGGCCTTTTGGGTCCAGTTCTGATTGAATTCCGACAACACCGAACGGAATTTCGACAGGTGTTCTTTGTCCGTGGCGTACATAAACAGCCAGGGCTGTTCGTTGTAGCATGACGGTGACCATCGCGCCGCTTCGAACAGTGGTTTCAATATATGATCCGAAATCGCGGTCGGATCGAAAGCTCGAGGCGACCAGCGATGCACGAACAACGGATCGACCGGGTATTCGGGACGGCGGTTGTTGGTCACGACCCGACCGGCATCGTTGAAAAGTGAATCCATAAGTGTCCTTTCGTTTATATCATGACGGTTAAAACTTCTGAATTATAAACGACAGAATGTGCTCTGGCAATGGTACTTGTTAATAGAATCTGGATACTGAAAGAAAAAAACCGGGGCCGGATTAATCCGGTCCCGGTTGAGTATTTGCTTATTCGTAAAATTCCTGCAGGGCGTGGAATGCATCGTGCAGGTCGGTCATTTTGTCGAGAATCAAATCATCCTGATCGGTATCGCAAGCGATCTTAAGGGAATCGAACGCGGTTTTCAACGTGAGAACCGCTTCATCGTACTTCGGTTGTGCGTAGGCGTACTTCGCCGGAAGCGTCGCCGTTCCCAGCGCGATCAGGGTGCTGTCGAATTTCGGCAGAGCGGCCTTGACCGCGGCCCAGTCCTCATTGGGAACCGATTGATGCCAAACCGGCCGAAGCGTCGTGTGAAACTCGTCGATTTCCGGGACCGCCGGAGTCAACAGTGTCCAAAGGTCGATATACGCCTTGCGCACCACGTCGAGCGCATCTTCCAGCGCGGCGTCATCGGCATTCCCGGCGGCATTGACGAATCCCTCGACCGCAACCGCGAGAGTGTTGGTCAGACCGGTGAATTCACCGGTGACATCCTGATGGAACTCCGGCAGGGTGGTGTTTGCCAGAGAATCGAGTGTCGCCGTGAATCGCGGGGCGGTTTCCCGCAGGGCCTGGTAATTGCTGTCGACCGCGGCGTGCATGGCATCCTCGAGAACAGCCATGAACGCATCCATCGCGGGCACGTCCCGAACCGGTTCGGATTCGGCGACGTCGGTTTTGTTCTCCGCCTCGCCCTGGCATCCGATCACGAACAGCGCCGCCAGCAAACCGAAAAGAATGGCAATGTAAGTTGTTTTCATCGTGAATCACTCCCGTGTATATTGATAATTGTATTGCGCTTTCATCGTCGCATCCAAAATACAAAGACGATAGCATGACCGATTTCATCGTAGACTATCGCACTCATGTACCTTGCGGCCAAG